>JAGHAK010000125.1 GCA_021161565.1 Elusimicrobiota bacterium
AAAAAAGCAGGAAAAATTGCCCTCCACCCCCTAAAATAGGGGTCAAAAACGGGATAAAAAGAGTAAAAAGTGGTTTTGGATGGTTGTTTTCTCGACGAGAAGATCAATGGGAGGGCAAAAATATTTTCGGCGTAAATTTTGTCGTCGAGAAATTAGTTTCGTAAAAGGCACTGCTAATATAATTATGGAGGCTAAAAAATGCTTACTGAAAAGGAAATAGCGGAGAAATTAGGGAAGCACAGAGAAGTTCTGAAGAAATACGGCGTAAAGAAAATTGGTTTATTCGGTTCTTTTGTCAGGGGAGAGCAGAAAGAAAACAGTGATTTGGATTTTCTCGTTCAATTTGATAAACCTGATTTCGATAATTTTATGGATTTGATTTTTTATCTTGAGGACTTGTTCAATCGTAAAGTGGAAATTATCACGGAAAGTGGCTTAAGTCCGTATATACGACCCTATATTGAAAAAGAGGTGAGATGGTATGAAACGGGATTTACCGTTTCTTAGGCACATACTCGACGAAATAAATTTTCTGCTTAATGAAACAAAAGGTTTCGAATATGAAGATTTCTTCTCCAATGAGTTGCTGAAAAAAGGATGCGCAAGAAGTTTTGAAATAATAGGAGAAGCGGCGAAAAATCTTTCAGATGAGTTTAAACAAAAGTATAAAGAGATGGAATGGAAAAAAATTGCAGGGATGAGAGATAAAATTATTCATTTTTACTTCGGAGTAAACTATAGCATACTCTGGCAGACCATCAAAGTCAAGTTGCCTTCTTTGAAAGAAAAAATAGAAAATATAGTTGAGAATCTTGAAAAATAAAAATTTGGTTTTCTCCATTAGTATGAATAAAGCAGGCTAAAATCTGACAGGTTCTGTGCCCGAAATAAAAGGCATCAGTACAGCGTCGGGATTGTCCGACAGCGCTCTTTTTCCCGTGTTTTTGTCAATCAAAACAAAATTTATGCCTGCCGGCGGATGAAAACTCGCGATAGGAATGCCTTCCAGCGCTTTTTTCATAAATTCGGTCCATATCGGAACAGCCATAACCGCGCCCGATTTTCTCGGGCCCAGAGATACATTTTCATCGTATCCTGTCCACACGCCACAGGCAATGTCGGGCGTGAAACCTAAAAACCACGCGTCGGTAAAATTGTTTGTCGTTCCTGTTTTCCCCGCACGCGGTCTGCCGAGATATTTCGTATACCATCCGGTTCCGCGTTCAGCGACATTTTGCAGAAGCCAGTTCATTATATAAGCGGTTTGAGGCGATAGACACCGTTCAGGTTTTGGCCCGTTTACTTCAAGGATGTTTCCCGAACTGTCGGTTATTTTCGTTATCGCGTAAGGTTCGACTTTAACACCCTCGTTTGCGATAATTCCAAAAGCCCTTACCATTTCAAGAAGAGTTACCTCGCATGAGCCCAGAGTGAGAGACGGAATAGGAAGAAGTTCTTCCTTTATTCCCATTTTTTTCGCGTATTTGACAACGAGTTCGGGCGTGATTTTCTGTATAAGGTCAATTGCGCAGAGATTTCTCGACTTGGCAATGGCATCAACAAGCAGCATTTTGCCTTTGTATGTTCCATCGTAGTTTGATGGTATCCAGATTTTTTCCGGCGGAATGTTCATAATAAATCGGGGCTCGAGGTCGGAGAGGTCGGTTGTTCTGGAAAGGAGTTTCCATTTTATTCCTTCCTGAAAAAAAGCAACAGGTTCGTCGTTTAGTGGTGTTACAACAGTGTAGCCGTTGTCGATTGCGGCTGTGTATGTGAAAAGTTTGAAGGCGCTTCCTGGCTGTCTTTTTGCCTGAATGGGTCTGTTGAACTGCGATTTCGAAAAATCCCGCCCGCCGACCATTGCGAGAATTTCTCCCGTTTTTACATCCATTGCCAGAAGAGCGCCTTGCGCAGGAGGCGTTATTTCGAGAGTGCCGTCCTCTTTTTTTTCGACATTAAATATTTCTTCCCGCACTTTTCCCGCGAGAACTTTCCGTGCCTTTTCTTCGTCGAACCTCGAGAGGTATTTTTCGATCGCCTCTTCGGCAGCGATTTGTTCGTCTATGTCGAGTGTTGTGTAGACATTGAGCCCCGC
Source organism: Elusimicrobiota bacterium (assembly GCA_021161565.1). Taxonomy (GTDB): domain Bacteria; phylum CG03; class CG03; order CG03; family CG03; genus JAGHAK01. Next base: position 2,096 of record JAGHAK010000125.1, read on the forward strand.
CTTGTAAATGGCGTTGTATCCGTATTTATTCTCAAGATACTGGCGGACATATTCCTTGAAATAGGCGGCTGTTTCCTTCTCCTGTTTCGGGAGTTTCATTACAAACGGCGTCGAATTTGCCTCGATAAACTGTTTTTCGTCTATCATTTTCGATTCTTTCATTCTTTCGAGAACGCGTTGTCTTCTTTTGTAGGCGAGCCGCAGATTTCTGTAAGGGTTGTATCTGTTTGGCGACCGAGGCAACCCGGCGAGCATAGCGCTCTTGGCGAGGTTCAGGTCCTTCACGGATTTTTTGAAGTAATACCGGCTTGCCGCCTCCACTCCGTAACAACCTCCGCCGAAGTAAATCTGATTGAGATAGAACTGCAGAATTTCTTGCTTCGAGTATTTTTTTTCGAGTTCTACCGCAAGAATCGCCTCTCTGATTTTTCTTTTGAGCGTCTTTTTGTATGTCAGAAAAAACACTTTCGCCAACTGCTGTGTTATTGTGGATGCCCCCTGCGAGATTTTTCTTTTCTTGATGTTAACGAGAAACGCCTTGAGGATTCTTTTCGGATAGATTCCCCAGTGGTGGAAAAAATCGGTGTCTTCGATTGCCAGAATTGCGTTCTGTAAATCAACGGGAATTTCGGAAATCGGGGTTATGATTCTTCGCTCTATGAAAAATTCGCCAAACTCTTTGCCGTTTCTGTCATAAATGCGCGTTATTATCGGCGGCTGGTATTTCTGCAGAATGTCTATATCGGGAAGGCCCTTTGTGAAATATTTGACAAAGAAAAATCCCGCGACCCATGCCAGAATTAATCCCAAAGAAATTTTCAGATAAAACTTTCTCTTTTTCATTGCGAAATTTTAGCAAATTTTTTAGAATAAATCCCACACCTTTGCAAGAATTTTCAAAGGCGGGTGAGGGGGAATAAAGGTGGGAGATAACGATATGGAATACAGAAAATTTTCCGGCCTTGACAGAAGAGTTTCGGTTTTGGGTCTTGGGACCTGGGCGTTTGGAAACGACTTCTGGTGGGGAAAGCAGTCCGACGAAGTTTCTCTTGATGTTCTTGAAAAAGCAGTTGAAAATGGCATAAATCTTATTGACACGGCTCCTATTTACGGAAGGGGGCACTCGGAGGAAGTTGTCGGAAGATTTCTCAAAAAGAGAGGGCAGAGAGACAAACTTGTCATCGCGACAAAACTCGGGCTGGACTGGACAAGCGGTAAACTTTTCAATCTCAAAAGAGCCGCGATGCTTCGCGAGATTGAAGCAAGCCGCCGCAGGCTTGGCGTGGAAGTCATTGATATTTATCAGATTCACTGGCCCGACCCTGAAACATCCATAAAAGAATCAGCGAAAGTTATGAGAGAATTCTACGAGCAGGGTTTGATAAAAGCGGTGGGAGTGAGCAATTATTCGGTTGACCAGATGAAAGAGTTTATGAATTACTGCCCGCTGCATTCTCTTCAGCCGCCGTATAATATGTTCAGACGGGAAATTGAGGAGAAAATTCTGCCGTTTTGTGTTGAAAACAATATTTCAGTGCTTTCCTACAGTCCTCTTCATGGAGGAGTTCTTACAGGAAAGTTTTTCTTTGACAATGTAGCAGTCCCCAGGGATATGGTCAGAAAAAATCTGGATGATTTGAAAGAGCCGAAGTTTTCGGTGAATAAAAAGATTCTTTTGGAATTGAAGAAAATAGCGGACTCTTACGGAAAATCGCTTGCGGAATTTGTCTTAAACTGGACTATTCACGCAAAAGGCATCACAACAGTTCTCGTTGGCGCAAGAAACAAAAAACAGATTCAGCAGAATTTCGGATGCCTCGGCTGGGGAATAAAAGAAGAAGACATCAAAAAAATTGAGGCAATTCTCGATAAAAGAAAAAAACTTTTGAACTTGTAGGGTGGGAAGAAGAGTTCGATTTATGAAGCCGGAAATAATCGGACGAAATTTGCTGTTTTGTCATTTCGAGCAATAGCGAGAAATCCTTGTCTCGACCAGCGGGAGAGATCCCTGACCTTCGTTCGGGACATGGATTCCTCAGTTGTTTCAAGTCCCTTCACCCCCCACCACAAGAAGCCACGGGTTTAAACCCGTGGTGAGGGGTCACTTTGTTCAGGACATGCCTTTGGAATGACAGGGGAAGTAAAGGGTGAAATTATTTGTACCTCCTTGAAAAAATTTGTTGCTCTATTTTTACGAAATTTCTCTTTTTCCGCCAAATTTTTGAACCCATTTTTTGCATTAGGCAAAAAATGCACGCAGTGCCGCCCCTGCACGCAGGGGCGGGGCTAACCCCGTCCCCGATAAAATCGGGGACGGCCCGTAGGGTGGATTATTCACACTTGCACTATGCAAGTGGTGAACTGACGAGAAATAATGTAGTGTGAATAATCCAGGTTAGTCATTTTTTGTATTCACATTGTGGCGAGTTTTTTATAGTGGTTGTATCTTTCGAGCATTGCCTTTTCCGCTTCTTCAAAAAGCCTTTCAGCTCTCTTGGGGAAAAGTTTTTTCAGAGAACTGAAACGAACTTCGCCTGAGAGAAACTCCTTGAATTTTCCGTTCGGTTCTTTTGACTCGAGTTTGAAGGGATTTTTGCCTTCACGGGCAAGCAGAGGATTGTATCTAAAAAGAGGCCAGTATCCGCAGTCAACCGCGAGTTTTTCTTCCTGCACCGATTTTGACATATCAAGCCCGTGGTTTATGCATGGGCTGTAGCAGATTATAAGAGAAGGCCCTTTGTATGCCTCCGCTTCAATCAGGGCATTGAGATACTGTTGTTTGTTTGCTCCAATTGCGCAACTTGCCACATAAACATATCCGTAGGTCATCGCCATCAAGCCCAGGTCTTTTTTCTTTGTCTCTTTTCCTGCTATGGCAAACTTTGCGGCGGCTCCGAGTTGTGTCGCTTTTGACGCCTGGCCGCCGGTGTTGGAATAAACCTCGCTGTCGAGCACCATTAAGTTTATATCGAGTCCTGAGGCAATCACATGGTCAAGTCCGCCGTATCCGATGTCGTAAGCCCAGCCGTCGCCGCCGATACACCAGACACTTTTCTCGACGAAGTAGTTTTGAAGTTCCGAAATTTTGGCGAGAATTTTTTTCTCTTCGCCTTTGGCGTCTTTTTTGAGCGCGAGAAGACGACGGGTTTCCACCGAGGATCTTTTCGCTTCTTCGTCCGTTTTATCCCACAAGGATAAATTTTTTTCAAATGCTTTTCTTAGTTCTTCATCGGAAGAAATTTTGAGAAATTTTTCGATATTTGTCCGCAGTTGTTTCCTGTTCGAATTGACAGCGATTCTCATTCCGAGACCGTATTCGGCGTTGTCCTCAAAAAGAGAATTTGCCCAGCAGGGTCCGGTTTCCTCTTTTGTTTTGCAATAAGGAATTGTCGGAAAAGTTCCGCCGTAAATGGACGAGCAGCCAGTTGCGTTTGCGATAAGCATTCTTTCGCCGAAAAGTTGTGTCGCTATTTTTATATAAGTCGCTTCTCCGCATCCAGCGCATGCTCCGGAAAATTCGAAAAGGGGTTTCAGGAATTGACTGCCTTTTATCGTTGAAGTTTTCACCCCGTCTGTGATATTATCGGGGAGATTATCGAAGAAAACCGCGTTTGCCGCTTCGCCTTTTTCTCTTTCTTCCTGTATTGGCACCATTTCGAGAGCGGCCACAGGACAGGTATGGACACAGTTTGCGCATCCGGTGCAGTCCTCGATGTAAATCTGGATTCTGTATTTGAGGTTTTTATCGTTTTTTGTTTTTGAATCAACAGTTTTAAATGTCGCGGGTGCGTTTTTTAGATTTTCCTCCTCAATCTGTTTTGCCCTGATTGCAGCGTGCGGACAGACGAAGGAACACTGATTGCACTGAATGCACTTGTCGGAGTCCCATCTTGGAACATAAGGGGCAATTCCTCTTTTTTCGAGTTTTGTTGTTCCTGTAGGCACAGCCCCGTCAAGAGGCATTGCAGAAACAGGGATTGTGTCGCCTTTAAGACGCATTATGGGTTCAATCACATTTTTTTCAAACTCGCTGGCATCATCGGGGATTAACCTGGGTGTTGGGGCTGATTTTTCGATTTTTCCCGGAATTTTTATTTCCTCTATTTCCCGCACAGCCCTGTCAACGCAGTCCCAGTTCATTTTTACGACTTTGTCTCCTTTCGCCTCATAGGTTTTTTTTATCGCATTTTTCAGAAGTTTTATCGCCTTTTTTTCTTCGAGCACGCCGGAAATTTTGAAAAACGCCGCCAGCATCGCAGTGTTTATTCTCGTGCCGAGACCCGCTTCCTCCGCGATTTTCAAAGCGTTCAGATTGTAAACTTTAACCTTCTTTGTGATTATTGTTTTCTGCAAATCCTGAGTTAGGTTTTCGAAAACCTGTTGTCCTCTCCAGTGCGAGTTTATCAGGAAAACGCCGCCTTCCATAATTCCTTCGAGGATGTCGTATCTGCCGATATAGGAATTTTTATGAAGAGCGATAAAGTTGAATCTGTTTGGAAGATAAGGGGATTTTATCGGGGATTTGCCGAATCTCAGAAAGGAAATTGTAATGCCACCGGATTTTTTGGAATCGTAAACGAAATAGCCCTGAGCGTTTAAGTCGGTGTTGTCCCCGATGATTTTTATCGCGTTTTTGTTCGCTCCCACTGTTCCATCGGAGCCGTATCCCCAGAATTTGCATCGGACGATGTCTTCGGCTTCCGAAACGATTTCATCTTTGACAGGAATCGATTTTTTCGTCACATCGTCACTAATTCCAACCGTGAAGTCGTGGGAACACTTGTTGTCAAGATGGTCGAAAACCGCTTTTACCATCGAAGGAGTAAATTCCTTCGAAGAAAGACCGTATCTTCCGCCGACGATTTTTATGTTTTTGTCCTTCAGCGCCGCAACGACATCGAGGTAGAGAGGTTCGCCGATGGAGCCCGGCTCTTTCGTCCTATCCAGGACCGCGATTTTTTTTACGGTTCCGGGGATTTCCGCGACAAAGTCCTTAACTGAAAAAGGCCTGTAAAGGTGGACTTTTATCGCCCCGACTTTTTCGCCTTTTTTATTGAGATAAGAAACCGTTTCTTCGATTGTGTCGCAGCCGCTTGCCATTGCGACGATGATTTTTTCCGCTTTCGGGTCGCCGAAGTAATTGAATAATTTGTATTTTCTGCCGATTTTCTCTCCGACGAGTTTCATATATTTTTTTACAATTTCGGGAGTTTTCTGATAGTATTTGTTAACGGTTTCGCGCCCCTGAAAATAGACATCGGGATTTTCCGCGCCAACTTTCGCGAACGGTATGTTCGGATTCAAAGCCCTTTTTCTGAATTCCTCAACGAATTTCATATCGAGCAATTCCGCCATTACTTCATAAGGAATTACGGAAACTTTGTGAATTTCATGTGACGTTCTGAACCCGTCGAAAAAATTAATAAACGGCACTTTTGCCTCAATGGTCGCCAGATGGCTTACAACAGCGAGGTCCATCACTTCCTGAACTGAAGAAGCAGCCATCAGAGCGAATCCTGTGTTTCGGACAGCCATTACGTCGCTGTGGTCTCCGAAAATCGAAAGCGACTGGCAGGCGAGAGAACGGGCTGAAACATGAAAGACCGTTGGAAGCATTTCTCCCGCGATTTTGTTGAGATTCGGAATCATTAGCATAAGACCCTGGGAGGCGGTAAAAGTTGTTGTGAGAGCCCCGCCGCTTAAACTTCCGTGAACGGCGCCTGACGCGCCGCCTTCCGACTGCATTTCGATAACTGTGACCTTTTCGCCAAAGAGATTTTTTCTTCCTTCCGCAGCCCACTGGTCCGCGAGTTCGCCCATCGGAGAGGATGGTGTGATGGGGTAAATTGCCGCCACTTCGCTGAATGCATAGGCGACATGAGCAGCTGCGGTGTTTCCGTCAATCGCTTTTTTGATTTGTTTCATTTTGTTTACCTCTCGTTTTTTAAATTTATTTTAACTCTTTTTCAAGTAGGTGACAAGTTACAAGTTAAAAAGTTGAAAAGGCAAAAAGGCAATTTTTTTCACCTTTCCCTTTTCTTCATCTTCCATTTTTTTGTTTTCATATCACTTTTCCTTCTTGTTCCTTGACAGATTTAGTTTTCTGTATTAAAATTTAATACAGGAGGTGAAAAATTATGAGGAATATCATAACAATCAGCTTACCCGATAAGCTGTTAAAAAA
>JAGHAK010000050.1 GCA_021161565.1 Elusimicrobiota bacterium
AGTTAGAGTCTTACGTTGCAACTTCTACGCAGATTGCGCAGAAGTTTTTGATATTTGGAGAGTATTTAAAAAAACAAATCCTCCTACATCCCCCTTTGAAAAAGGGGGACAGAGGGGGATTTTGGTTGCGGCCGAAGGCCGCCTTAGGGAAAACAGGAATGAAAGATGAAAAATGTGTTCTTCTTTTTCCTGTATCAACCCGTCTCAAAAACAGACGGAGAATAAAGAATAGTCGGAGAGGAAAATGGTTAAACTCGGAGTAAATGTCGATCATGTCGCAGCCATAAGACAGTCGCGGTTTACGGAATATCCCGACCCCGTAAAAGCAGCTTTGCTTTGCGAAAAGGCGGGAGCCGACGGAATAACGGTTCATCTGCGCGAAGACAGAAGACACATTCAGGAAAAAGATTGCTTCTCTTTGAGAAAACTCATAAAAACAAAACTCAACCTTGAAATGTCATTAAATCCCGAAATCGTGGAATTCGCCAAAAGGCTGAAACCCGACGATGTCTGCATCGTTCCTGAAAAAAGGAAGGAACTTACGACAGAAGGCGGACTCGATATTTTCAAATACGAAAAAAAACTCCGCGAGGCGATTCCGCAACTAAAAAAAAGAGGCATTCGCGTGAGCCTATTTGTCGAACCGAATGCGGAAACCGTTGTTTTCGCCAAAAAACTGGGCGCTGACTGCGTGGAACTTCACACCGGAAAATTTTCCGATTTGACAGGAAAAAAACGCGAAGCGGAGTTCCGCCTGATTCTCGCTGCTGCCAAGGAGGCGGCAAAAAACGGCCTTATTCTAAACGCCGGACACGGGTTGAATTATGAAAACGCCTCGCGAATCGCGGGAATAAGAGGAATGAACGAACTCAATATAGGACACAGCATAATTGCCTATTCGATTTTCGTCGGAATCGAAAAAGCAGTAAGAGAAATGAAAAAACTCCTGCGGCAGAGATGAAAAAACGCGGGTTTCTTCTTCTCATACTTATCGCCATTCTGTGGTGGTGGCATTTCTACCGGAGCAGAAAACTCTCGCCAAAATCAAAAGAAATAATTTCAGGCGGGCCGAAACGGATTCCTGATATGAGAAAAATTGAGCAAAAAGAAAAATCTATAGACGAAAGACTTCTGAAACAGGCAGCGGATAATTTCGAAAAGGAATTCGGAAGAAAGCCCAAAAACGCTTCGGAACTCGCCAAAAAAGGATTTATCTCGAAGGATTTTCTGGAAAATATAAGCCGCTGAGATTCAAAATTTCGAAAATCCCGGCCGGACTGGATGCGGCGCTGATTCGTCTTCTTATTTCTCTGGCGGCGGGGAACCCTTTGCTGTACCACAAAGCGGTTTTTTTCATAATGCCCAATTTCGCGGAAGAGGACGCTGTTTTGTATTTTTCTATGTAATCCAGATGTCTTTTCGCCGCGCGGATTTTTTCTTCCGGAGAAATCTTCGGTGAAAGGCCTTTTTCAATCTCGCTGAAAATCCATGGATTTCCAAGAGCGCCGCGGGCGACAAGAACGCCGTCGCAGGAGGTTTCGCGAAACATTTTTTCAGCGAGCGAAGCAGAAAGAATATCGCCGGAAGCGAAAACAGGGATACCCACGTTTTCCTTTATTTTTCTTATCGCCAGATAATCGACTTTATTTTTATAACCCTCCGAAGCGCATCTTCCATGGACAAACAAAACCGATGCGCCGTTCGAATGGATTCTTCTGGCAATATCGACAATTTCTTTCTCGTCAAACCTGTCAAAACCGATTCTCATCTTCACTGTGACAGGAACTTTCAAATTTCCTGACAATTTTCTCAAAATTCCGAATAAAATCTGCGGCTCTCTTAAAAGATATGCCCCCTGTCTGTTTTTTATGACTTTTTTCACTGGACAAGCCGCATTTATGTCTATGAACTCCACATTAGCGAGCTCTGTTAATTTCAAAGCAGCCTCAAGCATCAGCCCGCTGTCGTTTCCAAGGAGTTGCGCGGCAATTGGGGCATCCTTTTTGTTTGTTTTCAGAATTTCAAGCGTTTTTTTATGCCCTCTGACAAGCGCATTTGAGGAAATCATTTCAAAAAAACACATCCCCGCGCCATGCTGGCGGCAGATTAGTCGGAAGGCAAGGTCGGAAATGCCGGAAAGAGGAGCGAGAAAAATGTTTGTTGCTAAAACTCTGTTTCCTATTTTCGTCATAGTGCGCATATTACAAAATACGGGCATAATTTCAAATCATTTGCTATAATTCCGATTATGAAAATATATTTTTCTGGAATTGAACTTGACGAGGGAAAAGTCAAATACGCGGATACACGGCTTGAAAAACTCGCGGAAAAATTCAGGCCCAAAAAAGTCGTCCCTTTTTTTGCGGAATTGTCAAACTCAAAACCAGAGCAGGCTGACGCAATTGCCGTAACAAAGGACGAACTGCCGGACATCATCATACCGGATATGGACAAATTCGAAAGACGGCTTGCGCGAAGCGAAGACGAAAATGAAAAAAAACTTGTCCAAAAATGTCTCGAAATTCTCAACGACGAAAAACTGCTATGCGATGAGGAATTCTCGGCCGGAGAGCAAACGATTCTGGCAGGTCTCGCGCCGCTGACCCTCAAACCCGTAATCATCACCGCAAAGAATGCATCCGCAAACGACATAATTTCGCTTTCCCTTAAAAAAGCCGGCATAATATTCTTTTACACCGTCGGCAAAGATGAGTGCCGTGCCTGGACAGCGGGAATTGGTTCAAGCGCGATAACATGCGCGGGCAAAATTCACAGCGACCTCGCGCGAGGCTTTATCAGAGCGGATGTCGTCTCCTTTGAAAATATGATGAAAGCGTTCAACTGGCATGAAGCAAAAGAAAAAGGCTTTGTAAAGACAGTCGAAAGAGAACACATTATCCGCGATGGCGACATCATCGAGATAAAATTCAACATCTGAGGATTACTACTGAGACAATGAACTGGTTTTACGCAATCCTCTCGGCAACTTTCATATACGGCTTAATCAATTTTCTTTATAAAGTCGGAGCCGCAAAAAAATACCAGTCTTCTTCCATAGTAAATGTTCAGGCAGCGACTGTCGCCATTCTCTCCCTGATTTTCGTTGTCGCGCTGAAAAGATAAAAACCGCTGCGAGGATTATCCTGTTTCAGGAGCCTTAAACCAAATTCTTTCTATTGCCAAAATGTGTAATTTTACTAAAATGTTTTCGTGGAGAAATAAACAATGTATGACAATTGGATGGAAAGCGTTATTAACGAAACCGAAGTGAGAAAATTCGCGGGAGACAGAGATTTTATCGACGATGAGAGAATCGAAACAATTCTTGCTGAAAACAGAAAACCCGAAAAGCGAAGAGTACGGGATATAATACAAAAATCTCTTGCAATCGAACGGCTAAACCCCGACGAAACAGCGGCTCTCTTGAATGTGGAAGACAGACAACTGCTGGATGAAATTTTCAAAGCGGCAGGAGAAGTGAAAAAAAAGGTCTATGACAACAGAATCGTCACATTTGCCCCCCTTTATCTCAGCAACTACTGTGTCAACTCCTGCCTGTACTGCGGATTTCGAAAGGAAAACACAAAAGAAAAAAGGCGGCGGCTTTCAGCAGGAGAAGTAAGAAAAGAAACAGAGGCTCTTGTCCAAACCGGACACAAACGGCTGATTGTCGTATACGGCGAACATCCGCTTTCCGATATCGATTATATCTGCGAAACGATACAGACAATCTATTCCGTCAAAAATGGAAACGGTGAAATAAGAAGAGTGAATGTAAATGCCGCTCCTATGAGCGTGGAAAAACTCAAACTGCTGAAAGATGCAGGAATCGGAACATATCAGGTTTTTCAGGAGACATATCATCATGAGACATACAAAAAAGTTCATCCCGCCGGAATAAAATCAAACTATCGATGGCGGCTTTACGCCCTTCACAGGGCTCAGGAAGCAGGGATAGACGATGTGGCAATCGGCGCTCTGTTCGGTCTTTACGACTGGCGTTTTGAAGTAATGGGTCTTGTTTACCATACGATTGACATGGAAAAACATTTCGGCGGAATAGGACCTCACACGATTTCTTTTCCCAGAATGGAGCCGGCGGAAAACGCTCCTCTGGCTTTAAACCCGCCGCACAAGGTAAGCGATAACGACTTCAAAAAACTGATTGCCGTTCTTCGTCTTTCCGTGCCGTATACCGGAATGATAATAACAGCCAGGGAACCCGCTCATATACGAAGGGAATCCCTTGGCCTCGGAATTACGCAAACCGACGCTTCCACAAAAATCGGA
>JAGHAK010000045.1 GCA_021161565.1 Elusimicrobiota bacterium
AATTTAATGCGTTACATATAATAAAGGAATATGCTGAAAATAGAAAATCTTTGCGCTTCGGCAGGTAATTTCCTGCTTCGCGATATCAGCCTTCGGATAGGGGACAAGGAATATTTTGTTCTTTTGGGTCCGACTGGAAGCGGTAAAACGACGCTTGCCAGATGCGTTTGCGGTCTTTGTGAAATTTCAAAGGGGAAAATTATCTTAAATGGCGCGGATTTGACGAGACTGCCCCCCGAAAAAAGAAAAATCGGATATCTCCCGCAGGATTTCGCGCTTTTTCCTAATATGAATGTGAAAGAAAATCTTCTTTTCGCGCCTTCCGTCAGAAAAATTCCTTCGGAAAAAACAGAGAACTTGTTTTTGCGCATAGCGGAAGTTCTCGATATAAAGAAAATTCTCGCCAGGCCTGTTGGCAAACTTTCGGGAGGCGAGAAACAGAGAGTCGCACTCGGAAGAGCCCTTCTCGCCGAGCCCGAAATTCTGATTCTCGACGAACCGTTTTCATCCATAGACGAGGGGCTGAAAACTGCGCTATGGTTTGAAATCAAGGAAATTCTGGAGTTTGTGAAGATTCCCGTAATCCACATAACGCACAACCTTGACGAAGCGGCGGTTCTCGCGCAGAATCTGGCGGTTCTAATCGACGGGAAAATTGCCCAAATGGGTTCCAAAGATGACATTTTTTCGAATCCATCCTCTCTAAAAGTGGCAAAATACCTCGGAATTCGAAACATCTATTCCGGAAAAATTGTCGATTTTACGGGCGAAAAAATCACAATACAGGGAGACAATTTCAAAATTGTCGCCGCAAACGAGAAAGGAAATTTCAAAAATAGCGAAAATGTAAACCCCGCCACTACAATAGGGGCGCGAGTGAAATTCTCGATAAAGCCGCAGGACATAAAAATCATAAAAGAAGGCGTTCCCGTCAGAGAGGAACTCAAAGACAACATTTTCGAGGGCGTGATTGTCTCATCGCATTTTCTAAGCGACACCTGCTTGGTGAAAGTCAAATCGGCAGTGGATTTCGAACTGAAATTTCCGAGTTATATTTACGAACGCCACAAACTTTTTAACGGCAAAAAAGTGAGAATAGGAATTTGGCAAAAGGGTATCGCCGTTTTCCACGGGGAGGGTTTATGAAAATCTTGAAAAGTGTTTTTATTGCCGCAATTATAATTTTTGTTTCGGGATGCGGCGGAAGAGAAAAGAGACCGCTTAAAATCGCAGTTGAATTTGTAGATCACGCGGCTTCCGCTCACATTGCCCGCGAAAAGAAATGGTTTGAAAAAGAAGGTTTAGAAATAGAGGCGTTCGACAATTATATCACGGGAATGGCTCTCGCCGCCGCTCTCACAAGAGGCGACATTGACGCCGCATATGTGTGTATGATTCCGGCGATAACCGCATACGCCAACGGAGGGGTGAACCTGAAAGTCGTCTGCGGAACGCACAAATACGGCTACGGCTTGATTGTGAATCCCGAAAAAGCGAAAAGTGTTTATGATTTGATGAAACCTGAAATCAGAATAGCCTGTCCGCGGGAAGGGTCCCCGCCGGATGCTCTGATGAACAAAATGATTGAAAAATACAAATTTAACGGAGAAAAACTTAAAAGGAAAGTTTTGCGGATGCCGCCACCGAAAGTCCTGCTTGCTCTGAAAATGGGACGTATCGACGCGGGTTTCTGCTGTGAGCAGTTTCCGACAATGGGGGAGAGTATGGGTTTTAAGGAGATTCTATCCGCGCGGGATTTATGGCGGAATATGCAGGGCAGCGTTCTTGTCGTGAAGGAAGAACTTTTGGAAGAACATCCTGAAATCGTGAAAAAACTTGTAAAAATCACAAAGGAAGGAATAAATTTCATCAATGAACAACCCGACGAGGCGTCCGTTATAGAATCTGCCGCTTTGACCGTCGCGGGCAAAAAAGTTCTGCCTCTCAAAATAGGTAAAATAGCTTCAAAACTTGAAATCACCCCGGAAGTTATCAGAAAGTCTTTTACAACGAAATTGCTCAACACGCCCTTGGTCGATCCGGTTTCCGTTCAGGAAGAAATAGATTATCTCTACAAACTCGGATACATAAAAAGGAAATTCAATGCGAAAGAAATTCTGGATTTAAGATTTCTATGAATAAAAACGGTTTTGCCGGTTTTCTGCCGGTCGTTTTGCTTATAATAGCATGGGAATCTTTCGGCAGAAGCGGCCTTTTCCCGAAAGGTATTTTTCCGCCGTTTAGCGCGGTAATGGTTCAGTTTTACGCGCTCGTCAAAAACGGCGTTCTGGTTGGAAATTTTCTGGCGAGTTTAGTGAGAGTCGTCGTCGGTTTTTCCCTCGGTTCTTTATTGGGAATTTTCGTAGGCACGTTTATGGGATGGAACAAGTATCTTGATAAAACTCTATCTCCGCTAATAAGTATTCTCTATCCGATTCCCGCTCTCGGATGGCTGCCGATTCTAATGATATGGGTCGGCGTAAACGAGGCGCTTCCGATTATCATAATTTTTATTTGCTCGTTTTTTCCAGTTGCCTATTCCGCTGCGAGCGGCATAAAAAATGTCGATAGAAATTTTGTCGAGGTTGCCAGGACGCTCGGCGCCTCCCCTCCGGCAATTTTAAAAAGAGTTGTATTTCCTCTCGCCCTGCCTTACATTTTCACTGGCCTTCGCATTGAGGCGGGAATGGCTTGGAGGGTAATAATCGCCGCTGAAATGGTCGCGATTCCCACAGGTATAGGCGCTCTTATGATGCGAGCGGAAAATCTGATAAGAATGGATATTATCATTGTCTGCCTGCTTGTCCTTTCCATTATGACGTTTCTTTTTGAAAAACTTCTTATTTTTCTTGAAAAATTTGCTACCGGCTGGAAGAGCGACCAACAAAATTTGCTAAAATAAAAAATGTTGGAGATAATCAGAAAAAAATTAAAAGAGATTGTCGAAGAACAGAATATTACTGATGGAGAAGTTGTAGTAACAGCAAAAGCGCTCACACCAGAAGAGGCAATTGGAAATCCGGAACACGACGATTATCCCCTGCTTAAGGGGCGCGAGCGTCTGATGGAGGCGAAGTTTCGCGATTTTAGAGGCGTCGCATTTTCCGATATGTTTGGAAATTTCAGGTCGACTCTCAGCGAAATTTTGTCTATGGAGTTAAAGAACAATTTCAGAAGGGCGATTTTTGTCGCAACAGCCAATGCCGTTTTGAGAGAATTAAACCTCATTGAAAGAACAATTCACTGCAGGAACGAGGACCTCACTCTCTGCGCAGGGAAACTCTACGACTTTATCAAAGAAAATTTCGGAAGTCCGAAAATTTTTCTCTGCGGTCTTCAGCCGAGATTTGCCGAAGAACTTACTTCGCATTTTGAGACGAAAATCACGGATATGGACAAGAACAATTTCGGCAGAAAATTTAGCGGCGTCGAGGTGGCAAGCCCAGACAAGGCGGGCGAATATATCAAATGGTGCGACTTAATTTTTGCGACAGGTTCGACCTTTGTCAACAATACGGCAAGAAAACTCATAGAAAGCCGGAAAAAGATTGTTTTCTACGGAGTAACAGGCGCAAGCCCATGTTTTCTTCTTAAACTCAGGCGATACTGCCCTTGCGGAAAATAAAATAGAAATTAGGAGAATCCTACTTACTATATGTAACGCATTAAATTATTGCGTATAAATCAAAAATCAAAATGGAAAATGACAAAAATAGTTCACAGTTCATAGTTCATAGAGGTTAGCAAAAGAAAATGAAAGATGACAGATGACAAATGAAGCGAAATTAGGGGATTGGGAGAAATGCAAAAT
>JAGHAK010000052.1 GCA_021161565.1 Elusimicrobiota bacterium
ATTTCCCTTGTCATTTCGAGCGATAGCGAGAAATCTTTTTTCACTTTTTCACTTTTCTACTTTTTAGCAGACCAAGGGTCTGCGGCTACTTTTTAACTTTTTCACTATTTCTTCCGAGGCGCGCAAACCGTCTTCAAGCGCTTCTTCCATTGTAGAATACTTCCAGCCACCGTATCTGCCGACGGAGATTATGTCTTTTTCCCGAAACGCCTCCAGCATTTCCGCTGCCAGTTTTTCTCTGTCGGAGGTATAAATCACATAAGCGCAGGGAATATCCAGTTTCTTGACGATTTCGATTCGGGATTTCTCCAATTTGAAAAACTTCAAAATGGAATCTATATCGACATCGGGTTTCTTCTGCCTGTATGAAATTTCGATGTAAATGCTTGAATAGCCCTTTGGCAGGCTCGCGAAATTGGAAAGGATGCCGATTCTGTAAAATTCGAATTTGTCCTCGGGAAAATAAATCCAGTGTCCGAATTTTTTCAGATTCGCCCTGAAAACGATATTTATGTTGTAAACGCCCACCCATTTCAGTTTTTTCCCTTTTTCCGAAATTCCGCGGATGCCTCTGATTTTTTCGGCAAGTGCCGGAAGCGGAATTGTCGAGATAAGCGAATCATATTTTATTTTATTTTTCCCAACGATAATTTCCTTTTTCAGCGCGTCCACTTCCAAAATATCCGAACCTGTTAAGATTTTCTTTCCATTCGCGAGAGCCTTCGGCAACGCCCCGATTCCTCCCTGTTGGGGATAGTAAAAAATGTGATTGTAGCCGGTGGCTTTGCCAGCGTTTTTTCTCTTCGCCCCTTCGACAACGAGTTTTCTGTCGGGTCGGGGCACAAATCTGCCCATCCAGCCGGTCGTCAGTTTTCTCAGGTCATACTTCCAGAGTTTTTCGTTATACGGCTTGAAAAAAATTCTGTACATTTCCCCGCCGAAAGAATTTTTTGCCCAATTGTGAAAAGATGCGGAATTTTCCGCTTTGCCGCTGGCGGATAAAAAATCATCGAGACACTTCTGCTTTTCCCGGGGCGGCAGCCATGCGAGATTATATTGAAAAGGGTAAGGTATAAGTCTGCCGAAAAGATAAATCGACGATTTTCTGATATTCCTTCTCAGCGGAATGCGCAGTTCCCGTTCGATGAATTTTTTCCAGTTTTCGTTTCTGAAATGAAGCAGATGCCCCGTATAATCGAAGAAAAATTCGTTGTCGTATTCGCTCCTGCAAAGGCCTCCCGGGCGCGCTTCCTTTTCGACAAGCACAGTGTCGATTTTCTTTCTTTTCAGGAACTCCGCCGCGGCAAGCCCTGTCAATCCGGCTCCGGCAATCACGACTTTTTTCACCAGTTTACCCCTACTTTAAAATACGATTTGTATTCCTTCCCGACGAGCGAGCGAGCCCTGTCGTATGAAATGACAAGCGGAATTGTTTGAAAGAGCATTGTGTTGAGCCGCAGCCCGAAACCCGCTGATTTCAGCAATTCCGCATCTCTGAAGTCGTCCCTCGCCGAAAAAACTTTTCCGCAATCCCAGAACAAAACCGCTTTCAGACTTTTCATAAATATCGGAGGCACCAGCCACCAGACATTATAGTCGATATCCCTGAAAAGGTAAAATCTGTATTCGGCGCTACCCAAAGCGAGATGACTTTTTTCGGGATACTGCGAAATTCCCCGCAGTCTGTTCCACCGGGCGATATTGAAAGTTTCGGGAGTGTCTCCCCACGAGAAAAGGCCGAGCGCTCTCAGCGCGAGAATATGATTCGGAAATGAAACAGACTTAAAAATTTGGGATTCGAGATACATCGACGAATAGTCGTAATCTCCGGAATAAGCCGGATACGACCGGTAAAACGACACGCTGTTTCTGAATCCCCCGACGATATCGAAAAATCTGTAAACGCTATAATCGCTTATGAGGGAAATTTCCGCCGCGGTTTCATGCGTGTTGACATAGGCGCCGCTCTGCCAGTCGATGAGGTCTGTCTTTCTTTTGTGTTCGAGGGACAGTTCCAGTCTGTTGTTTCTGTCGAGCGGCCGGGAAAGAAGCAAACCTGTCGAATTCTCGCGGGTGTCTTCCGTCAAAGCATCGGCGCCGGTTTCCGTTGTCTGCCAGTAAGTCTGCCGCGACCCGCTGGCGAAAAAACCGAAATTTGTTTTCCATTTCCGACACAGATAACTCACTTCGTAATCGAGATTTTTTATCTCTGACAGCCACTGGACATAAACAGAGACATTGTGATTGCCGGTGATGTCGGAAGCCTGAATGTAATTTAAAATATAAAATTCGGCGTTGCCTTCGGAAACAACAAACATTGCCAGAGGATAAAAAAGGTCAACCGTGAATTTCGTTCTGTAAAGCCTGATTTTCTCCAGTTTTTCGTTTACCCTTTCGGGTTTTTTCGATTTGCCGGCCGGAGCAGCCACGCCCGCCACACCGCCGGGAATTTCCTCTTCGTCTTCGGCTCTTTTGAAAATTCGTCGTTTTTCGACATCCATTCCCCTTTTGAGAAAAAAACTGTCCGGCGGACGGACATTGACCGGATTTTCCGTGGTTTCCTCTGTTTGCGGCAGGTCGGCTTTGTCGATAATATAAACCTGCCTGCCTCCGTTCCACACAAAGACCGCGGCTATTTTGCCGTTGTGTGAGACATCGAATCCGGTGACCCCTGTCTTTGCGAGGGTTATGTTTTCGGCGTTCGCAAAATCGGGTTTCGGATAAGCCGTCCTGTAAATGTCCGAAAATTCGTTTTTCTCGCTCAAAAAATAAAACTTTCCGTTTTTGAAGACGGGATTTCTTTCATCGTAAGGCGTCGAAGTCAGCCATTTTTTCTTTCCTGACGCCAGACAAATTTCCCTCAAATCCAGATTGTCGTTTCTCTCGCAGGAATAAATTATTTTCTGCCGCCGCGGCATCAGGCAGAATCCCCCTTCCCAGTTTTCGTCGTCTGTCAGATTTCTAATTCCATTTCCATCAGCCAGAAATATATCGCTTTTCCCGTTGAGGTCGCCGCTTAAAAGCATTCCTCCGTCGGGAAGAATTTCAATCTGGCGGATTTCCGAGAATGGGGTTTTCGTTTTTCTAATCTTCCCGTTTTCATATGTGCAAATGTAAAAATTCTCATTTTTCCAGGCGGTGAAAATTATTTTTTCCCCGTCAAAAGCGATTGCGTTGCCGAGTTTGTCAAAATAATTTTTTCTGTTTTTCAAAAGCCGTTTGGTGTTTCCCGATTCGATGTCTCTTTCGAAAATATCGTCCCATCCGTACGCGTCCGAAATAAAGACAATTTTCCCGTCGGAAAATTTCGGGCTGCGACTCCAGTAAAAACGGAAACTGGGTGAAACGCGTCTGCCTTGCTCGTTGGGAGAAAACCTGTTTTTCATCGAATCCGCGTAAGTGTCAGAAAGATATTTTTCGAAAAAATCGTCAAACTGCCACGAGTTCATCCCCACGGTTCTTTTCAAAGCGAGGCTCTGCTCCCAGACGCGCGGAAACTGCTTTACAAGTTCGATGACTTTTTCCTTTCCGAATTTTTCCGAAATGGCGAAAAGCATAGCCTGCGACTGTTTGTACGCAAGCCACACCCTGTAACCTTCAAGATGCGAGAACGAAATCATATCTTCCGTTGGCACAATCAGTTTATTCAAATAGATGTCTCTCATCGCCGCCGCATCAAGCGCGTCCCATATGTCTGACGTGAATTCCGCTATTCCCTCCGCAATCCAGAGAGGAATCGGATACACCATAAGACGGATGAGGGACAGAGAACGCCAGAAGCCGCCGTACCATATTTCGAAACTCGCGATGTGAGTGAATTCGTGCTCGATGACATGCCTCATCTGTCTCGGGGAAGTATAATACGGCATGACAAATCTGTTTTTGAACGGCTCCGAAAAACCGCCTGTGCCCCATTCGGCGGCTCCTATTCTGTTGGCGTGGAAATCGGGTTCGTCGCGGAAAAAGAAGAAATAAGGTTTCTTTTTAAGGGAAATGCCGAAAAAGTCCGTTATCCGGGAATTGGCCCTTTCGAGGAGCCTGGCAATTTCGTCTTTTTTTTGAAACGTATCCTTATAGAGAAAAACATGGAAATTTTCCGTATCGGAGACATACCACCTGAAATTCCGTTTGTAAATGTGATTTTTTCCGAATTCGCTCCCGAACGAGTGCGAAACGGTAATTATCGCCAGAAGCAAACCGACACATACGGCTTTCACTGTTTATCTTTGAGTATATCTCCAATGCTGAAGCCTGTGGTTTCGGAAGAATAATATTGCTGGATTGTTTCCCTTTCTTTCTGTTTTAGGTATTCTTTCACGCTAAGTTCGACCATCCTGCTATTTTCGTTCACTTTCACAACCGCCGCTTTTATTTTCTGCCCGGGCTCAAAGCCGCTTAAATCCTCTATTTTCTGCGGTGAAATCTGAGAGATGTGTATGAACCCTTTAAGCCCGTCGCCGAGGTCCAGAATGCAGTTGTTTTTCCTGACTTCCGTTATTGTTCCTTCGGCAACGCTTCCGACTTCGAAATTTTTGAAAGGATTTTCCTGCACCTGTTTTATGCCGAGCGAAATTCTTTGCTCCTCGGGATTCATTTCAAGAATCTTCACTTTGATTTGCTGCCCGCTGACAAGCATTTCCGAAGGATGCTGAATTCTCTTTTCCCACGAAAAATCCTTTATGGAAACGAAACCTTCAACATCTTCCCCAAGGTCCACAAACGCGCCGGATTTCGTCAGATTTTTGACGGTCCCCGAAACTGCGTCGCCGACGTGGTGATTCTCCGCAAATTTCTGCCAGGGATTTTCCGTGACATTCCTCAGACTGAGCGAAATTTTTTTGTTTTCTCTGTCAACATTCAGAACCATTACTTCGATCTCTTCGCCTTCCTTTAGGATTTCCTCCGCCGCGACATTTTTTTTCCATGAAATTTCGCTTATGTGCAAGAGCCCTTCGAGACCTGGCTCCAGTTCCACAAACGCTCCGAATTTCACGATGCTTTTGACGACTCCTTTATGAATGGACCCGATTTCGTACTTTTCCTGAGCCGTCTCCCACGGGTGAGGCGTCGTGTCCTTCAGCGACAGCGAAACCCTGTTTTCCGTTTTGTTGATTTTCGTTATCTTAACTTTCAGTTTTTGTCCCTGTTTTATTTCATCAGTAACATTTTCGGTTCTTCCCCATGAAATGTCTTTTATGTGAAGAAGTCCTTCGAACCCGCCTATGTCCACAAACGCTCCGAATTTCGTTATTCCAGTGACCGTTCCTTCCCTGATTTCCCCGACGCGCACTTCATTCCAGAATTTCTCCTGCTGTTTGCGGATTTCTCCCTCCACGGCATCGCGCCAGGACGCGACGATATCGCCCTTTTTTCTGCTGAATTTTTTTATTTTGACGGGAACTTCTTTTCCTATGGTGTTTCTTATGTTTCGCACAGGCGGGAAACCGAGATGGGAATTTGGAATAAAAACCTCCACGCCGTCCACATCGGCTTTCACTCCGCCTTTTACCTGATTTGTTATTTTTGCCTGAAGCACTTTTCCGTTTTTGAAAGCGTTCTCGATATCGTCGTATATTTTAAGTTCCAAAGCCTTCTTGCGCGAAAGAGTGGGATGCCCGCCTGTTCCCGACATATTTACGATGTAAACTTCGAGTTCGTCGCCAACGCCGAATTCCCCTCCGAGCTCCGCGATTTCCGAGAGAGGGATAATCCCTTCCACTTTCGTTCCGATGTCAACGAGAACGCCGATTTCCTGAGAGACATCCAGAACCGTTCCCTTGACAATTTTTCCCGCGGAAGCCTCGACAATCGTCTTTACGGCTTCCTCCATCAATTTCTCGTTTTCAGTCATCTTTTTTAACCACCTTTCCGTAAATTTCCATAACAAGGTCTTCCGGCGAGGAAGCCCCCGATGTTATGGTCAAAGGATAAACAATTTCCCCTTTTTCCAATTCTTTCGCGTCAGAAACAATTCGGACCCTGCAGAAATTTTTCGCAATTTCCGCAAGATGCCTCGTATTGCTGCTTTTTTTATCACCGACTATTATAACCATTTTTGAAATTTTTGCAAGTCGTATCGTTTCTATCCTTCGCGCCGTAACCTCGGCGCAGATGGTGTTGAGTATGTAAAGTTCCCGCGCCTTCCCCACAAAAAGCCCCGCTATTTTTAGAAATCTTTCCTCCGTTATCGTGGACTGGCAGATAACCGCGATTTTTCTTTTCTTTTTGAAATTGCGTGCCTGCTTTTCGTTTTCCACCACGGCGCAGTTTTCTCCGGCGTGGGAACGCAGGGCTCTCACCTCCGCGTGCGCGGGATTTCCGACTATCACAATAAAAAATTCTTCGTTTCGCAGTCTTTCAATCGTCCTGTGTATTTTTTTTAAAATAGGACAAGTAAAATCCCTGATTTCGCAGTTCTTTTTTTTCAGAGTTTTAATTTCATCCACAGGGAGACCATGGGCGCGTATGACGACTGTTGTTTTTTCCGGCACCGATTTTACATGTCGGACAACCCGCAGGCCTTTTTTCCGCAGCCGCATTATGACATTGGAGTTGTGTATCAAATGACCGACGCAGTAAACTTTTTTGCTCGCCGGAGACTTTTCCGGGATTCCAAGAATTTTCTCCGTTCCTCTCACGGCGACGGTCACGCCGCTGCAAAAACCAATAAGTTTGGCGATTTTTACCTCGCCCTTTGTGGAGTGACTTCTATTTATGCTTTTTGGTTTCATGTTTTTCTTCATTTTTCATTCCACAATTTTTTCATACAGCATAGAGGATGAGTGTGAACCTGCGATTTTCTGAATGGCATTTTTTATTCTCTCCGCAATTTTTTCGGCTACTTCTCTTGAAAACTTCAGTTTCCTTTCGGGAATTTCAAGAGGTTGACCGAAAATGACTCGGAACCTGGCAAGCGAATTCCATCTGTCCGTGCCTTTCACGGCAACGGGAATAACTGGCCTGTTTGTTCCGTGTATTATTATCGTCACTCCTTTTTTTATTTCGCCGAGGCGGGTGGGGTCTTTTCTATTGCGCGTGCCTTCAGGGAAAACGAGAAGGTTTCTGCCTGAGTTAACTATTTCGACAGCTTTGCGAAACGCCGCCCTGGCGAACACTTTCCTGTCAACAGGAAAAACATAAAGATTCCGAAGAAGAAAGGAAAGCGCAGGATTGGCGAACAGTTCTTTTTTAGCCATAAAATTTATGATTTTGTTTGTCGATGCGGCAATCATCGGAGGGTCCCAATTCGAGATATGGTTCGAGCACAGAATCGCGCCCCCGTAAGGTATGTCGCCTATTATTTCAAGGCGGAAAAATATTTTTCCCAAAAACCAGATTGCTGTTTTGCTGAGAAAATAAAACCAATCCTGGCCGCGGACGTCCGCAAAGTTACCGATTTTTTTTGACATACCCTATAATTATCTCCGCCACTTCCTCTATCGATTTGTTTGTGGAATCTATAACAACAGCACCCGATGGGATTTTGAGCGGGCAGAGACCTCTGTTCAAATCAATGTTATCCCGTCTGTTTATATCCGCGATAACTTCCTCAAGCGAGATATTCGATCCTTTCTGCCGAAGTTCCATAAATCTTCTTTTTGCTCTTTCGGTCAGACTCGCATCAAGATAAAATTTATATTTTGCATTTGGAAAAACTACTGTCCCGATATCCCTGCCTTCCATTACAATGGATTTTTCCCGCGCGTATTGTCTCTGGAAATTCCTTAGAATTTTTCTCACTTCTCCGATTGCCGCGACAGCTGATGTGTAATTCGTGACCGCTCTTGTCCTGATTTTCTCAGAAACATCCGCTCCATCGAGAAAAATTTTACCGTCCTTAAATTCTATCGCGGAATTTTTCGCGAGAGTTACTATTTTATCTGCGTCCTTGAAATCAACCCGCTCTTTCATAACCTTGTAGGTGACAGCGCGGTACATCGCGCCGGTGTCGATGTAGCAGATCCCGAGCCTGTCGGCTACAATCTTCGCTATCGTGCTTTTTCCAGCGCCCGCCGGACCGTCAATCGTGATAACGAAAAAATCTCTTTTCTTTTTCATCTTACAGTGACTTTTTCCAGATGTCTGAAAAAATCGGGAAACGAAATCGAAACGCCGGTCGTCTCATCGATAATTGTTTCCCCGTCCGCTATGAGAGCGGCGAGGGCAAGCATCATAATGATTCTGTGATCATTAAAACCTTTCACCCGCGCACCCTTTAACTTCGAAGGTCCATGAATCTCGAACCCGTCGGGCAAGAGTTTGATTTTCGCGCCCATTTTCTTTAACTGGGAATAAGTCGCTTCCAGCCGATCGGACTCTTTGTATTTAAGTTCTTCCGAGCCTGTGATGACGGTAACCCCTTTCGCCTGCGTGGCGCACAGGGCGAGAAGAGGTATTTCGTCAATCATCGCGGGTATATCCTTTTTTCCGAATCTCGAAGATTTGAAAAAACTCTTTTTTACCAGAATGTCGGCGGCAGGTTCCTTCCCATAGAATTTTTTGTTTTTTAAAACCGCTGTTAGACCCATTTTCCTTAATGCCGAAAGAAATCCTGTTCTTGTGGGATTTACGCCGACATTTTTTATTTCGATGCCGCCGGGAAGAAGAGCCGCTGCGGTGATAAAGAAAGCCGCCGCCGAAATATCGCCGGGAACCGAAATTTTAGCCGCTTTCAGCCGCTGGCATCCACGGAGCGATATCCATCCGTTTTTCTTTGAGATTTTCACTCCGAAAAGAGGAAGCATTCTCTCGGTGTGGTCTCTTGACGGAATTTTCTCTTTCACATAAGTGAGACCGACGGCGTTCAAACCAGCCAGCAGGATGGCGGTTTTCACCTGAGCCGACGCAACAGGCAGAATGTATCTTATCGCCTTCAGCCTGCCGCCGCGAATCGTAAGAGGAGGATAACCGTTTCGACTTTTTACGCGCGCGCCCATTTTTTCAAGGGGAACAGCAATTCGCGACATCGGTCTTTTGGAAAGAGATTCGTCGCCGGTGAGTTTGGCTTCCACGGGAAACCCCGATATCATACCGGATAAAAGACGCATGGTTGTTCCGGAATTGCCGCAGTAAATTTCCTTTGAGGGCGTTTTATATTCGCAACCTTCGACGGTGACAAGATTCGTGGATTTTCGCACCTTTGCTCCAAGAAGCGAGACAGCCCTCAGAGTCGAATTTGTGTCGTCGCTTCTCAAAAAGTCGTAGATTTTCGTTTTCCCCCTCGCGATGGATGCGAGAATCGCCGCCCTGTGAGAAATGGATTTGTCGGACGGAACTTCAATCCTGCCTGAAACGGCTTTTGCTTTTTTGATTTTCAAACTTTTCATAGGAAACTTTAATATTTTTTAGAATTTTTTCCAGTTTTTTGCTGTTTATATTTCTCCCAAGCACTGAAACCGCTTTTAAAAATGCTTGTAGATGCTTCTGTATGTTTTTTTTGTTCTGCCTGAAAATCGCCGACCACAGATAAGGGTTGCTTTTCGCTGTTCTTGTCAAATCAGCGAAACTGCCGGCGGTAAATTTATCGATATTGCGGTTTTTCGAGGCGAATTTCAAAAACTGCCCGGCGAAGGAAAAAGAGATTATGTGCGGAAGATGGCTTGTGATAGCGACAAATTCGTCGTGCTTTTCGGGGCTGACCAGAACGCAGTTTGCTTTAAGCCGCCGCCAGAACTTTTTAACTTTTTCCACAGCGTTTTTGTCCGTCCCCGCCAGCGGCGTAATCAGAACAGTTGTTTTCTTGAAAAGGTCAGCCCTGCTCCACCTGCATCCGCTTTTTTCGCTTCCCGCCATAGGATGGCTTCCGACGAATTTTATCCCGTAACGAGCGCAGAGCGGATGAATCTTTCGGCAGATTTCGCCTTTCACCGACCCTACATCAGTCAGAATGGCGTCTTTTTTCATAAGCGGCACGATTTTTCCTGCAAGTTTTATTATCACATCGACAGGCGTGGCAAGAACAACAAAGTCGCAGTTTTTTATCGCGCGGTAATCCGTCGAAAAAGACCGGCAAGCCGCAAGTTTTTTTGCCTGTCGGAGATGGTTCGCGTTTCTGCCGAAGCAGATAACATTTGTCTTATCCGAGTAAAACCTGCCGATGGACGCGCCCAAAAGCCCGGCGCCAACGATTCCGAGATTTTTTATTTCTTTCATCGCCAGTTATTATATCAAACAGAGGAAAAGTGGGAAAGTAGCGGTCGCCGTAAGGCGACAAAAAAGTGAAAAAGTAGCGGGCGATGTAAATCGCCAAAAAAAGTGAAAAAGATGAAAAATGACAAAAAATAGTTCACAGTTCATAGTTCATAGAGG
>JAGHAK010000113.1 GCA_021161565.1 Elusimicrobiota bacterium
ACAGGGAATAAGTTTAGTTAAGCGCTTAACCTGGACGATGGCGGTTTTCTGGTTCATTGCCCTTTTTCTGCCTGTTTTCGCGCCCTGCGACCCGCTTGATTTCGAATACAGGGTTTTCCAGAAAATCATACCGCCCAATGGTGACGGCAACAACGACAGGTTTTTTGTTTTTTACAATGATAACGAGGATTTGGGTGTATCGGGAAGCATCTACAATGTTCTCGGAATGAAAATTGCAGGTTTCAAAAATGTGGGAGGAATGGCTTCCAAAACTTATTCCGATCCCGACGGGGCAAACTGGGAGGGGTATCTTTACTGGGACCCTTCTCCGGATATTTCACCCGGAATTTACATCTGGATTGTGGAGTCGGGCGGGACAGTCCGCACAGGGACCGTTGTTGTGGCGAAGTAGTGAAAGGTGGAAAGGTGAAAGGTGGAAGGTGGAAAGGTGAAAGGTTGAAAGGTGGAAAGTCACTTTTCGCTTTTCGCTTTTCACTTTTCACTTTTTGCTTTCTGCTTTTCCACTTCTCTGTGCTATTAAGAGCTGATTTTGATGATCTCGGCTGGGGAGTCGCGTCCGCTGGAATGGCGAATTCAGCACTTTTTTCGAAACGCGTTCCGTCTCTTTTTTCCGCAAACCCGGCAGCGTCTTCTTTTTTTGCGCGTCCTGCTCTTTCCGCCGAATACGAGTCGCTTTATCCGTCTCTAAGCGATGGTAGCGACATCTCAAGAAACATTTTTGTTTATAGTCACAGAATTAAAAATTATGGTTTTGGCGCGGGATTTGAGGAGTTTTCCCTTGATGATTCGCAATTTGGAAAAATTTATCAGGAAAAAACATTTTTGTTCAATTGCTCGAGATTTATCGGGAGAAAATTTTTTATTGGGTTGAATGTAAGAATGCTTCAGAAAAAATATGGAGAGGATAACTATACAAAAAATGCTCTTGACTTGAACGGCTCTGCCACTGGAATTTCTGACCCTGTTTTTAATGACGGTTTCTCGAAAACCGCCTACAGCGCGGATTTGGGAGTTTCGAAACTTCTTTCAAAATACTGGTCCGTTTCCGCAGCGGCGGATTATATAACATCGCCCGATATTTCCCTTTCCGGCGCGGCAAAGAGGAAACCGACTTTCTCCCTTGGGTCTGTCTTTGAATCGAAGTATTTTTCGATAGGAAGCGTTGTAAAATATCGCGCAGGAGATTACTGGCTGAATTCGGGTTTCGAAAAAGACATTTATCGAAACATATTGAAAGCGAGAGCAGGGCTCTCTACGGGCAGCGGCAACTTGCGAACCTTATCTGTCGGCGCGGGTTATCTCCATTTGAAACAGTTTGCCATCGATTACGCTTACTGTTTTCCTTTCGCCGGCTTGAAAAAGACAGGCGGCAGACACAGGTTTTCAATATCCTATCTTTTCGGCGGAGTCGAAGAGGAGACAACTGCGACAGCGGAAGTTCCGGAAATTTCCGATCTCGCGCAAACTCTTCGGTCAGCAAGGCTGGCGGTTGAAAAAAAGGACTGGCAGAAAGCGTGTAATCTGGCAAAGAAAATACTTGAAGTTTCTCCCGAAAATGCTGAAGCGAGCGGAATTTACGAAAAGGCGCTTTCTCAGATGCGCTCTCTTTCGACGCCTTTTTCCAATGACGCGCGGAAACTTCTGGATGAGGGAAGATTTGCCGATGCCCTTTCGAAATACAAGCAGGTTCTTGCCATAAATCCCGAAAATGCGGATTTCAGAAAAAAAGCGGAAAAATTGAAGAAAGTCGCGAAAATAACGCCTTCCGCGATAAAGAAAGACAATGTGTCATATCTCATCAGAAAAGCCGTTTCCGCATATCTTGCCGATGACGCCCGTCTTGCCCTGAACGCGATAATTTATTCCTCGCAGATAGACAAAAGCAGAGTAAGTTCCGCTCTGGCGAATATGATAAAAAAGGAATACCCGTCAAAATACAGGGAAATGAAATTTGTCGCGGGAATGAATCTTGTTCAGCAGAAACTCTATTCAGCGCTTAAATACATTTACGACGCCCGTTACGACCTTGCGATAATGGAATGCGAGGATGTTCTGAAACTCGAACCCGCCAATGTTCTCGCTCTTACGCGGCTGGGTTCAGCGTATTATGCTCTGGGCAATAAAGACAAAGCGGTTGAGGCATGGAAAGAAGCGCTCCGGTACGACCCGAATAACAGGGACATCCGCGATTTTCTTTCCGCACCGTCGGGACAGTCGATAAAGCAGTTGTATGAAAAACGCAAATCCGAAAAAGAGGAAAAGAGAACAACGGCAAAGAAATTTTATCTTTACGGAATAGCCGCGAAAAAAAGAGGCGAGTTCGCCAGGGCGGAAGATTTTTTTAACAAGGTTATGGCTGTCGCCTCCGATGACAAAATCGTTTCCCTCTATCGGACGAAATCGCGGCGGGCGTTGGCTGAGATGAGAAAAGAGAAAGAGAAAAGAGATGAGGAAAATCTCAAACTGATGAAAATTTACTTCGGAAACGGCATGGCTTATTACAGAAAAGGCGAATTTTCGAAGGCGCAAAAAGAATTTGAAAAAATTCTCAAAATCAAACCCGATCATAAACAGTCGCAAAAAATGATTGACTTATGCCGGAAAAAAATGAAAAATAACAAATGATGTCGCGCAAAACTGAAAAACGGAAAAGTATAAAGTCGGTTTTTTATCTCGGAGTTTTTCTTCTGGTTGTCGCCTCGCATGTTTTCGCGGAAGGGGCGGCGGAAAGCATCGAAGGGCAGATTTCCTCTATTTTGAAAAATGTTTTCAGCATCGACAAATTCTCGGTAACGGTGAGATTCGCGGAATACACTGAAGTCATAGACCTTGGCAAGGAAAAAGGAAAAATTCTTCCAGGGGTTCCCATAGAAGAAAAACTGACATCCGCACCAAGCCGACAGCTTGTCAGAAAAAACCGCCTGCTGATTACCGTCATTCTGCCGAAAGATGTTTCCGCAGATATGGGAACGAGAATAAAAAATCTTTTGAAACTCGCCCTCAGTCTGGGGAAGAACGATTCTCTATCCATTTTGAGGGAGAATTTCGCCTCGAAGCCTGCTGTCGAAGCGCCCGCAGAGGAATTTTCTCTTCTCGGTGAATTTAAAAGTTTTTTCCTTAAGCCCGGCAACATCTTGCTGACGGCTCTTTTTCTTGCGATTGTCGTCTTTTTGTTCGGACCTGTCAGAATTTTTATGCGGTATCTCGCCGGGTATTTCGCCAATGCCTCAGCATCTGCGATGCAAGGCAGGCAGTTGTCTGTGGCGGAGAGTTCTCCCCAAACGGTCAATCTGCTGGGCGGCGGTTCCGAGAATGCGCTGCCTGCTGCTCCGCGCGTCAGAGCGGAACCGAGCGGCCCGTTTTCATTCGTAAATGATGGAAATGTTTCGAATCTGGCTTATCTTTTGAAGGACGCCACCTCGGAGAAAATCGCCGCGGTATGCGGCTTTTTATCCGAACCTCTTGTCGAGAAATTTTTGAGTTTTTTCCCTCCGGAAAAGCGATCCGACATAATGAGTTTTTTCATATACAAAAAGGAATTGCCCCGCGATGAAATCAGCGCGCTCGAGGCGGAATTGAAAGAAAGAGTCGATTTCGTTTCCGGAGGCCGCGACCACCTTCTCAGAATGCTCGAAAATTCCCCGAGAAATGTTCAGGAACAATTTCTCGACCACATCTCGGAGGAAGACCCCATTCTGGCGACCGAACTTCGCAATTCCATTTTCCATTTTGAGGATATTGCTCGTCAGGACACTTCGGTCATTAGAACGGTTTTGAGATTTGTGAACACGCGCGATCTCGCTTATGCGCTGAAATTCACCGATTCAGACGCGAGGGACAGAATCCTCTCGGTTCTTTCCGAGGGCGCGCGAGCGATTGTTTCGGAGGAAATGGAACTCCTACCGGAAAATCAGGCGGAGTCGCAGAAACAGCAGAAAAATATCGTCGCGCTTGTCCGGCGGCTGAAGGAATCGGGAGCAATTGAAATAAGATAGAAATGCAGCGGGCGAATTAAATGGTGAATATAGAAAAGTGAAAAAAAATGAAAAACATCGCGAGTAATTCTTGCCAGCAGGGCTGTGTGAGCGAGAAATTCGACCCGGTTTTCGCGGCGAACACAGAGCGAGCGATTCCGCTTGCGAGAGCGTCCCTGACGGCAAGATTGCGAGTGATGAAGAAAATTAAAAATGAATCCCCCACCTGCACGCAGGTGGGGGATGTAGCGGGCGACGTAAGTCGCCAAAAAAAGTTGAAAAGGTGAAAAGTAGAAAAGGTAAAAGAACCCCCTACTTAATCTCCCCCCTGGAAGGGGGGAGAAAGAGAGAGGGAATTTTCCCTTATCAACTTGTCAACTTATCATTTTGGATTTTGGATCTGTTTAGCCTGCCTGTCGGCAAACAGGGATTCAGCCTGCTTTATTCAGACTAAAAGGAGGGAACCGCCCTTTCGGTTGATGTGGTATGATGGAATGTGAAATAGAAAAAAATGAAAAAGGTATTATACTACCTAGGAAACTTTCAAGAAAGGGCGGGGCTAACCCCGCCCCCGATAAAATCGGGGGCGGCCCGTAGGGTGGATTATTCCCCCGCACTTTGCGGGGGTGAATAATCCAGGTTAGGATTTCGTGTTTAGAGTTTAATTCAAGGGAGGGTGAATGAAAGATTTTATTTCGAAAATGGACAAAGTAATCGAAAATCTGAAGCAGGAACTGGCTAAAATCCGCACTTCGAGAGCATCGGCGGGAATTCTCGACGGAATTACAGTCTCCTACTACGGACAGGCCGTCCCGATAAAATCCTGCGCGACAATAAATATTCCCGACCCGAAAACAATCGAAATTATGCCGTGGGAAGCCAACATGGTCCCCGTGATTTCGTCCGCAATTCTGAAAGCGAATATCGGGCTGAATCCTCAAACATCAGGAAACAAACTTCGCCTCACAATGCCGCCGCTGACGCTGGAAAGGCGGACTCAACTCAAAAAAATCGTTCACAACATCTGCGAGGACCACAAAATAAGCATACGCAATCTTCGGCGCAAACAGTTGGAAATTCTCGACGAACAAGAAAAAGAAAAGGAAATAACGAAAGACGAAAAATTCCGCGCGGAAAAGGACATCCAGAAAAAAACAGACGAGAAAATAAAAGAAATCGATGAAATCTTTTCGAAAAAAGAAAAGGAAATAATGGAAGAATGAAAAATCCGCCGCGCCACATCGCCATCGTTATGGACGGCAACGGCAGGTGGGCAAAAAAAAGAAACTTGCCGAGAATAAAAGGGCATATCGCCGGGGCGAAATGCGCAAAAAAAATCACGACTTTCTGCCGCAAAGAAGGGATAAAATTCCTGACGCTTTACGCATTTTCGACAGAAAACTGGAAAAGGAGCGAGAAAGAAATTTCTTTTCTTTTTTCTCTTCTCGAAAACTACATAAAAAAAGAAGATAAAAATCTTATCAAAAACGAAATCCGCTTCAGGACAATTGGCGATATTTCGAAAATCCCGCCGAAAATCTCGGCAAAACTGAAAACCCTCGAGAAAAAAACCGGAAACTGCCGCCAAATGACTCTCATAATCGCGCTCAACTACGGCTCCCGCGACGAAATAATCCGGGCGGTGAAAAAACTGCTTAGAAAAAAGCATGTGGAAAACATTCGACGAGAATTCGAAAACTGCCTCGACACATCCGGCATTCCCGACCCTGATTTGATAATACGCACCTCGGGCGAAACGCGGCTTTCGAATTTTCTCCTCTGGCAGGGGGCTTATTCTGAACTTTATTTCACAAAAACGCTCTGGCCGGACTTCGGCGAAAACGAAATGATGCGGGCGATAAATTCCTTCAAAAGAAGAAAACGCAGATTCGGGGGATACTGATTGATTGAGAGAATAATCACCGCGGCTATCCTGATTCCTGTTGTTCTTTACATCGCCGTCACCGGCGGCATTGCTTTTTTTATTCTAATCGCTTTGATAAGCACGCTCGCACTTCTGGAATTTTACAAAACGGCAAGCTCGCCGCGCATCAAACCAAAAAGAGCAATCTGCGCGGTAATCGGATTTTTAATCCTCTTTTCCGCATATCTGCGCACAACAAATATGCTCTTATCCTCGCAGAAGGGAATTACCGCTTTCATAATAACTTTCGGCTTGGCCATTCTTCTTCTTTCGCATCTTTTCACCAAAAATATCCGCTATTTCGTAGATTCCATTGGTCTGGCTCTTAGCGGAATTTTTATGGTTTCGTGGTTTTCGAGTTACCTTCTCCTTATCCGCGACATCGCCCCTTATGGGAAAGAATATTTTTTTCTCCTTCTCGGGGGAATATGGACAGTGGACACGGCGGCGTATTTTTTCGGGACGAAATTCGGCAAAAAACGCCTCGCCAAAACAATCAGTCCGAAAAAGACAATCATAGGTTTTATCGCGGGAGCGATTTTCGCGTTTATTTATGCCCTCATTTGGAAATGGCTTGTGAAAATAAATTTCATAAAGACATACGACATCATCGCATTCGGAATAATACTGGGAATATTCGGGCAGTTGGGAGACCTTGTGGAATCAATGTTCAAGCGGGCGAATCTTGCAAAAGACACAGGAGAAATTTTTCCCGGACACGGCGGAGCCTACGACCGCATAGACAGTCTGATTTTCGCAGCACCAATTCTATATTATTACATCGTCATTTTCATAAGATGAAAAAAGTTTCCGTTCTCGGCGCCACGGGTTCAATAGGAAGACAGACAATAAAAGTTCTAAAAGGGCTTTCAGGATACAAAATAATCTCCCTTTCGGCTCATTCAAACTATAAACTCCTGATTGATTATGTGAGAGAATTTAAGCCCAAAACGGTTTGCGTGACAAATGAAAAGGCTTATGAAAAAGCAAAATCGAAAATAAAGGATGCGAAAGTTCTGCCCCCATGGCAACTGTTTCGTCTTGCGGAAGATAAAAACACTGACATTATCATCGCCGGAAGTTCCGGCAGTTCCGCTCTTCCAGTAATTCTTGCGGCGTTAAAAAATGGAAAAACCGTGGCGGTGGCGAACAAAGAGCCGATCGTAATGGCTGGCGACATTCTGAAAAAAGCAGCGGAAAAACACGGGGGAAAAATAATTCCCGTGGATTCGGAACACAGCGCAATCTTCCATTGCCTTGCCACCTCAAAAACGAAACCCGAAAAAATCTACATAACTTCTTCCGGCGGGGCAATTCTAAAAAGAGGGGCGAGAAAAATAACCCCTGCTTTTATTCTGAAACATCCCATTTGGAAAATGGGCAAAAAAATTACAGTTGACTCATCCACAGGAGTAAATAAAGGCTTCGAAGTGATTGAAGCGCATCATCTGTTTGGAATCGATTTTTCAAAAATTGGAGTCATTCTTCACCCCGAAGCGATTGTCCACGGAATTGTCGAATACGCCGACGGAAGTTCCGTGGCGTATCTGTCTCGCCCAGATATGAAAATCCCGATAAAATACGCGCTGACTTATCCCCAAAAACTGCCTCTCAAAAATTTTCTGGATTATAAAAATTTGAATTTGACTTTTAAAAAATTTCCCGAGGAAAAATATGCCTGCTTTTGCCTTGCCGTAAAATGCGGGAAAAAAGGCGGGGTATTGCCTTCCTCCTTCTGCGGGGCAAACGAAACAACGGTAAAATTTTTTTTGAAAGGGAAAATCCCTTTTTCGAAAATCCCGAAAATCATAGAAAAGACCGTTTCAAAAACTCCATCTGTAAAATACACAATAGAAAACTGTCTGAAAATAGAAAAATGGGCAATGGATTTTGCCGGGAGGATTTCTTGAATATTATTTATATTATCATTGCTTTCAGTTTCGTGATTTTTTTTCATGAATTCGGGCATTTTATCCTCGCCAAAATTCTGGGCATAAAAGTGGAAAAATTCTCAATCGGATTCGGGCCGGCTCTTATCAAAATAAAAAAGAAAACACAATATGTGCTTGCGGCAATTCCTTTGGGCGGATTTGTAAAAATGAAAGGAGAGAATCCCTACGATGGGGAAAGGGAGTTTTCGGACGACGAATTCTTTTCAAAAACCCCGCTTCAAAGATCCCTCGTTGTGATTGCAGGACCTCTGGCTAATTTTCTCCTCGGTTTTCTGATTTTCTTCTTCGTTTTCTGGGCGGGGGGCGTTTTAAGTCCAGTGAACAAGCCGATTGTCGGAGAAGTTTTCAAAGGGACTCCCGCAGAAAAAGCGGGACTCAAAAAAGGCGATGTCATAATTTCGATAAACGGGGGGGAAATTCGGACATGGGAAGAACTCGTAAAAACCGTCCATCCGAAATGGGGAAAAGAACTTGTGTTCGAAATACGGAGAGACGAGAAAACATTTACGAAAAAAATAACGCCTCGCTACGATAAAACTTCAAAGGTCGGTCTCATCGGAATCGAAGCGTCCTACGAGAAAAAATCCGTTTCTGTTCTTGTGGCGTTTTCTCTCGCCGCCAAAAAAAGCGTCGCGATAACCCTTTTGACCGTGAGATACATTTACAGAACACTCGTCGGTAAAGTGCGCGCGCAGTTATCCGGGCCAATCGGAATCGCATCGATGATGAATAAAACGCTAAAGCAGGGATGGGTTGTTTTCTTTAACCTTCTCGCCCTTGTGAGTCTGAATCTTGGGCTGATAAATCTCTTTCCCATTCCCCTAATGGACGGCGGGCATGTCGCGATTTTTGCGTGGGAAAGTTTCAGAAGAAAATTCCCGTCGAGAAAAGCGTATAATGTTTTTCAGACAATCGGTCTTGCGATAATCCTTTTTATCATTGTTTTCGCCACCCGTTCCGACCTTCTCCGCATTTTCAGAAAATAAGCACAATTCTAACTGAACTAATGCCGTGACGCCTTGACAATACATCAAATTTGATGTATAATAATATTGAAGGTGGAAGATGTGATATTATGAAAAGGAAAAGAAGAAAATTAAGAAAATTCAGTGACCGTTTAAAAGAAGAACTTGCGGTCAAGGAATTTGCAGTTGAATTCAAAAAAGAGTGTGACCTTGCCAAATTAGGGATGACTCTTGCCAAACTTCGCAAATCAAGAGGGCTTACCCAGAAAAAACTTGCAAAATTGATTCACACAAGCCAGCAGGCAATATCCCGCCTCGAAAATGCTGACAGTGCAGGGTGCACGCTCGCCACTTTAACCAAAATCGCAAGAGCCACAGACAGCCGACTGAAAGTGTCTTTTACAAAGTAAGTTGCTCTCCAGATAGCAGGAACTGACTTTATTTTTATAGAAATTCGATTGGCCAGAGAGGGATGAGATTATCAATTTCCTGCATCAGGCGGATTGTTTGTCTGATCGCTACGACGATTTTCTGGTAATGACGGACTTCATCGTATGTGAGGAGACGCCCTTTTCTGTCTTTGAGCCATTTGCTTAAAACCCGATAACCACCGATATAAAAATTCCAAACATCTTTTTCAATTCCTTCAAAAAACTGGTCTTTGTTAATATAGACCCTCTTTGACTTTTCATCATAAATTACTTTTACAACCTCATTCTTTCCAGGAACAGGAAATCTTGTTATCAGATTTTCAAGTTCAGGAGATTCCATCAGATGAAGGGAAACGAGTTCTTTCCCTTTTTTAACAAGATTTCTGAAAAGATTTATGTCAGAGGTCATAGGGACACGGGGAAAATCAATTTTGAGAAACTCGGCATATCTTTTTCTGTATGCAGGAGAATGAAAAACAGCATAGATGTAATAAAAGACATCTTCAGGTCCAAAGGTCTTTTTTAAATCTCCCTGTCCGTCTGGAATAAAATTGAGTTTCAATTTTTCGCTAATATCTCTGACAAATTCAGGATTAATGTTGGGTCTCCGTTTTGTTTCTGTTTCTTTCTGCTTTTCATCAGGATAAAGGTAAAGTGGAAAAAAATAAGTTTGGAAAGCATAAAAATTAATATCACTAATAGAATTCACTGATAGAACTTGAGACAACTGATGTGAAGGTGTTGGTTTTCTCATTAAACTTAAAACGATATTTCTATTCAAAAGATTTTCCATAAAAGGTAGTCTGCCTCTATCTATTAATACAGATTCAAAATAAATCCATCTCATATCAAAAGGTCTATAAGCATAAGGATAAATTTTACATTCCAATTTCTTTCCATTAATCCTCTGCCTTGCTTCTGACAATCCCCAAGTACCCGTATCTTTAAGTTTTAATTTTTTTCTTATTTCCTCATCACTAAAATCAGAAATAAATATTCTAATCCTCTGAATAATTTCTTCTTTTGTAAATCCTACAACTAAATGATCCCGATGTGTTTTAACTCCGCTTGACCAAATACTAAAAATATCTGTTATCTTCCAAAAATTACCATACTCTTTTTCTAAGCTAAAATCTTTTGGTACCAAAAAATAATAAGGGGGTTTTGGTTTAAGTTCTTTCCATTTTACTGCTTTTATGTCTTTTCTGTTCAAAAAAGCATATTTGCTTTCCCTTTCTCCCCACAAGTCAGCATAATAAATTTTTGCCGGTTCTGTCTTGTTTTTTTTCCTGATGAACAAACTTATTGCAACACTCTGTTGGATGTCAAAAACATTTTCGTCTTTTAAACTATTAGGAGCAATTTCACCAACCCTTGAAGAACCATGTAAATTAAGAATATAGATTTCATTGAAACTTTCAAAAAGTCTTTTTCTCATTCCCCGATGAATTAATCCTGAAAGATAAGAATTGTTAGTGATCATTCCAATTACCCCGCTACCTGTTTTTTCAATTTTCCACTGAGCAAAACGAATAAACTTTATATAATCATCTGACAAGGGCTGTATATTTCTTTCATCTCTAACATCTTCTTTGTAATCTTCCATTAGGCGTTCTATATATTTATTCTTGTTAGCCGAACTTACTGAATATGGTGGATTACCCAAAATTAC
Source organism: Elusimicrobiota bacterium (assembly GCA_021161565.1). Classification (GTDB taxonomy): domain Bacteria; phylum CG03; class CG03; order CG03; family CG03; genus JAGHAK01. The sequence continues at coordinate 10,940 of JAGHAK010000113.1, forward strand.
CATAATCGGGATTTCGTTTTTTACTTTTGCTGCCTGAGACGATTCCTCTGCAATAAACTGTGCAAAAAGAGGCAAATCCTTATGCTCTGCCTCGCTCAGAGTGTTTGTCAGATAAATCCCCAAACGCTGGTCAGATGAAAATTTATATCCTGTCTCCTGTAACAGCAGACCAAGTTTAAGATGAGCGACTGTGTAAGGAGCCATAAGAAGTTCAAAACCGAAAATACGCTTTAAAAGATGTTCGGCAACATACTCATCCCAAGCGCCTTTCTGTCCCTGTTCAATTATCTTATCATAGATTAACTTGATTACCGAATACAAAAAAGTCCCTGTTCCGCAGGCAGGATCAAGAATGTATGTTTTTGTGTCTGACAATCCCTGCGGTCTTCTGAATTCTTTTTTAAGAATATAATCAAGAGAACGGACAATAAAAGAAACAACAGGTTCAGGCGTGTAATAAACGCCTTTTGACTTGCGCAGTTTTCTGTCATATTCAGCCAGAAACGTCTCATAAAAGTGAACAACAGGGTCTTCCTTTCTGGTTCTGACTCCAAAATCCTTAAGTATTTGCCCTATATCCGACGAAGCAAGAAGCTGAGCAAGGTCATCCACAAGCCAGGCAATTCTGTCATCAAGGTCAGGCCCTGCAATGTGGTTAAACAGTTTTCTTAAAAAGGGATTTGTTTTCGGTAGAAGAAATGATGCGTGTTCCCGCGTAAAATCCTTTTCATCAGGTTTGTTGCACCGGGCGGCGAAAAGCCCATAAGCAATTGTCTGACTGTAGAGGTCGGCGAAACTTTCTTCTCTTAAATTGGGGATGAGTGTCTTGCGAAATGCTTCAAGTTGAGAATGCAGAGTCCCCTGCTCTTTCTCCTTTTCAAAAGACGCTTTTATCAAATCTCTTATCATCTGCGCCATCTGAGCCATACGGACTGCAAGTTGTTTTGGACTTTTTATTCTCTCAGGCAATGAATTCAAAAAATTTTGAATCAATTCATTAAATCTTTCCAGATTGCCTGATATCATTTTTATTCTGCCTGATGAGTCAACATCTGCAATTGTCACAGATTCAACTTTTTCTCCATTTCTATATCTTCTAAATTCAAGATAATTTGTAAGAATCAAATTTGTTAAGGATGCACGGTACCTCTTTAACTGTTCTGATTTCTCTATCTCGTCGAGGCTCTTTCCAACATCTTTAGTTTCAATATAACCAATGGTTAATCTTCCCTTTGTTACAATAAAATCAGGAGCGCCACACGAAACTCTGCGAGGTTCATTAATCGCGGAAATACCACTGGCAAACGACTCAATAAATTCCTTAAAAGCAGGTCGATGCGTCTGTTCTTGCGCTTTTCCTGTTTTGATATTTTTCTGAATTTCAGTAAGATATTTCTTTATTTCACCCATTTTTTATTATAGCAAATCAATACTCATCTTATCAGGGCAATTTTGCCTTTTTTCGAGCCTTTGTCAGTTTCGAGAAAATAATAATAAATTCCGGATGCGACTTTTTTGTTGGCGAGATTTTTCAAATTCCATATTGCCTTCATCGAGGCCGTTTCATTCGTTATGCCGTTTCCCTCTGTCAATGTCGCGATTTCCCTTCCGGAAAGAGTGTATATGTGAAGAACAGGATTCGAATTCCGCGGGATGTTTACAATGTTTATGCTCTCCCCTCTCGAAGGGTTGGGATAATTATAAACCTTAACAAGATTTTCCGCATTCATAGAAAGGTCAAAGGAAAATGTCTGATAGCAGGAATAATCCGTCGTTTTTTCGAGAAGAGAAAAATAAACCGGATGTTCGCACGGCATTTTTTCTGAAACTGTAAACTTAAAGGGTTCCGTTTCGTTTGATGCGATCGCAGTTGAAGACATATCACCCAGAAAAGAATAACTTGAGGAAATCGCAACATACGGGTCGTCCGTTTCGAGAGAAACCGAAACATTTTTTAATTCGTCTGCTGTCAGATTTTCTACTGTTACGACAATCTCATTGTTTTCCTGCGGTTCAACAATAAAACTTGCCCCATCATTCAAAACTGCGTTTACAAAATTGATTCTTTTCTCGATAGGAAGAACCATCTCAGGGTCTCCAAAAAGATTGAGACACATCTCAATCCAGCGATATGCTGTGTATGTGCTGCTTTGCGCTGAAAAAGTTAGTTTGCTTCTCTCGAACGCTTCGCCTATGTGCTTGTATCCAGAACTGAACACGAGACGGTAAAATTCATTCATAAACTCGCCGCTGTATCGAGACGGGTCTTTATCGTCGTAAAGACCGTATCTCGAATTTCCTATAAAAGCACAGCCGCCTCCGGCGTTTTTCACAAATTCCTCTCCGATGCAGTCGCTATAATCAAACGCACCGGCATAGCAGCCGATTGTGTAAAAAACAAAAGGGCTTGTATTAGAAAGTTCTCTGACTGTGCTAAAGTCAAAAAAAGTGTCAAGCCAGTTCCAGTCGCCATGCCCGGCGTGGGCAATAAAATCAACGCCTATGTCCTCAACTTTCGAAAGAAAAGCGCTCTCGCTCATCGTTCCGTCGCTATAATACATTTTGACAATATCGAAATCGGACGGAATTTCATCTTTCAATTTTATAACAATGTCTTTGCCATCGTTTGAGGAATCAAGAGGCACGCCCATCAAAATTTGCCTGAATTTGTTTCTTTCGGGAAAATAAAGCGCTTTGCTCACAAAATTATCCGCTTCTGATATATCGCTTACAGGCGCCCTTCCAACAAAAACATCAGGAATAAAACTTACATTGTCCTCAACTTCGCCGTATGTTCCATCTCCGTCGGCGTCCCAGCTGCCTGAAAAACAGGCGTAATAAAAATCGCAGAGGATAGTCGAATCCTCGGCGACAACATCGGCAAGAGCCGAACCTGAAACTCTCGAATAAACTCTTCTGGAGGGAACAACGCTTTCGTCTCCGCCGAGAAGAACATATTTCAAATTTTGCGTGTTGTAGTAATCAATTATACAGTTTCTGATTTTTTCCTGTAAATCGCTTCCTGCGTAATTCTGATTTATATCTTTCGTGGTTTCAATCATGGCATTGAGCCCCTTTGCTGTTTTTGCGTCGGAAAGCGCCTGAAAAGAATCCTTCAAAGCATCATTTGTTATTATCAGATACGCCTCGTTCTGAAGTTTTCCGACCGTCTGCATTCTAACATCGGCGCTGTTTACGACAAAACTTCTGATAATCCTGAAATTCGTTTTTGTCCGGGGTGAAAAAGTCCCGAGAGTTCGCATAAGAGAAACCTTAAACCCGACTTTTTTTATGCTGAAAAGTTTCCGCGAAGCAAAGTCGTATCTTGCCGCAGGCACGGCAAAAGAAACGACTTTCAGCGAGCCGGCATTCTGAACCGAAACAATTTCCGCGGGAGGCGGATTTCTGCCTTTCAGGGAAACCCCGCCTTTTCGGACGCCGCCAATTTTAACCGGCGGCGGAATAACTCTTATGTTAAAATTTCCTGCAACCGGAATTTCCTCGATTTTCTCAATTTTTATGCGGGAGAGTTTTCTGTCCGCCGGAATCGAAACGCTGAAATATCTGACAGGTAAATCAAAAAAACCCGGTTTGTAATAATTTCGGCAGCCGGGCGACTTTACGGAATCAAAACAACCATTCGCAGCCAATTTGAGGGCAGAATTTTCGACATCGACGCGCATTGCATCCCGCGAAGGAAAATCGACTTTTACGCCGGCGGTGACCGCGGGAACAATCAGCAGAAAGAAACAAATCGCAATTTTCTTCATTTCAACAATTATACAAAATGTGCTATAATTCTTATAAAAGGATTTGTCTAT
>JAGHAK010000076.1 GCA_021161565.1 Elusimicrobiota bacterium
CCTTTGCCCCGAAGAAAAATAGAGGGAAATATAATAGTGAAATCACTCAATCGGTAGTGACCACACTTTTGGCAAAATGCTTATATTACAAGGATCTTTTTTGAATTTTGGCGAACTTGGGCTAACCCGAGTTTTTTCAGAATTTTTTCCTCCGAACCATCGGAAATAATCATTTTTTCCTTTCTGGTCCCGGAAACTGACACATCACCTAAATCGTTCAAATTTTCGCCTCTCTGAATTTCCTGTTTTATGCTTCTTACAGCGAGTTCCCATTCGTATTCGTCGATGACTCCGTCTTTGTTCAAATCAAATTTTTTCTGTTTTTCCCTTGATGATTTGATTTCCCTCAGTTTTGAAAGAAGTTTCTCTTTTCTCTCTATAAAAACTTCCCTGCTCTTTCCCGCAAAACCGAGAATGTAAACATTTTCCCCGGGCATAATATACCATTCGCTATATCTTCTGCCTCCAGAAACAGGACCTTCGGAATAGTGGTACCTTCTTTTTAGAATCGGATTAACAAAACTGGGTTCTATCAAAACTGAACCGGTCGAATCCTCAACAATAAAAGGCGTGACGCTTGTTCCCTGTGAAGCAACAATCCACCTGCCCCTCTGCCCACGAGAAGAATAGTTGATAACATATCTTTCGATTTTGTATTTGTAAAAGACGCAGTTTATTTTATTTATGGGACTTTGTATCGGAAACTTCTGACGGGCTTTTCCTTTTATCTCGACAAGCCCCATAGGAATGGATCTGATTTTTGAAGTGGGGGTTCCTGCGATTATGCTTCTTATTCCGTAAATTTCCCATCCCCAGAAAAAAAGCAAAACAGATGTTGCGAGAAGAAAAATCAGAAACGAGAAAAGTTTAAAACGTTCAGGATCTATTCTGACCTTAAAAGCAAAAAGTATGACAAAAATCGCAAGCGCCAAAATAAAGAAATTTCTCGCAATTTTTTTTAAGTTCGGCTGAAAATCCATCTTTCAGAAAAAATGCCACCTGCTCCAGCGACAATATTAAACAGAATGTCTCTTAAATCAAAAACTCTCATCGGAAGAACCTTTTGAATCAACTCGTCAAGAATGCCAGCGGCAAATGTAAATGCAAAAGCAAATACAATTTTTCTCGTTTTGCCGGCCTGTCCGGCAGGCAGGCCTGTCAAAGTCTGGCAAGCATACGAAAAAAGAAAACCGCAAAGCCCGTATTCAAGGAAATGAATCCTCTCTTCCGGAAGCCTAAGTTTTCTTACAAAAAGCAAAAAAACAAGCAGAACGGCGAAGAGAAATAGCAGTTTTTTAACTGTAAAAAAATTTTTGAAGAAAATCAGCAGCACTGAAAGAAGCACAGAGAAAAGAAAAAAATTTACGAAAAGCGAAAAGGTTTCGCAACCAAGAATTTTTCTGACAAAATTTAAAATACCCCTCATGAGAGGCAAAGTTGCGTAAATCAAAAAAACATACGAGAAAGCCAGAAACCATCTTTTATTTTTTACCATTTCAGAAAAGTCCGCAGGAGTCCTTGAAATCGCAAAGTTCGCAGTAGATATTTTTTTTCGGCTGAAATTCTGTCTCATTTTTGATGGTTTCAGCAACCTGTAAAATTCTCTGTTTTATTGCGTCTTCATCAAAGTTTTCCGTGTTAAAGGAGATCTTTTTCATAAATCTGAGAAAAATGTACGAAACCGTCTTAACCTTCTTTCTGAAGAACTCTGTACAGGCGAGAAAATAAATCGGAAGCTGCATATCCTGTTCGAGATACGAAATTCCCGGAATTCTGCTATGGGTTTTGTAATCGATTATCTCATAGCCGTCACTCCTTTTTTGTATTCTGTCTATGAAGCCGCCGATTGTATGGGGCCCGACGGGAAACGAAAATCTCGCCTCCACGCGCCACGCCGGGCGGAAATTGCCGTCAACAAAAATTTCGAAATACTTTTTCAGAATTTCTACCGCCTCTCTGCGGAAAACTTGATTTTCCTCTTCGCTAAGCCCTTCCGAAACCCATTTTTCGTCAAGATATTTCAGCAGGTTTTCAAGTGTCGGTTTTTTCAAACCCAAAAAATAAAGAAGTTTTCCCGAATAGAACTTTTCAAGAGCCCCGTGAAGAGAATGACCGAAGGAGAATTCTTTTTTGGGAGGAAGTTTTACCCTCTCAATGTAGATTTTCTTGTAATAAAAGGGACATCTCTCGAAAGCCGAAAGTTTCGAATAACTCAAATACATAACTTATTCCTTACCACTTAATTCTTAATCCTAACAATAGCATCTGTCATCACAGCAACCCTTTTCATCTGCTTCACATCGTGAACCCTGATAATATCCGCTCCGTTTGCAATTGAAACCGCAACTGTTGCGGCTGTTCCCTCAAGGCGCTGGTTCACAGGCAAATCCAAAATCTTTCCAATCATTGACTTCCTGGAAGTTCCAACAAGAATCGGTTTTTTCAAATCCTTCAACTCAGACAGCCGTCTCAAAATTTCCAGATTGTGTTCAACCGTTTTTCCAAAACCGATTCCCGGGTCAATGATGATTTTTTTCCCGTCAACCCCGTTTTTTTTCGCGATTTCGATGCTGTCTTTCAAATACTTTTTTATCGCCCTAATCACATCTCTATAAAAAATTCTTCCCTTCTGCATTGTTGCAGGTGTTTTTCTTATGTGCATTAAAATAACAGGAACTTTATATTCCGCCGCGACTTTTGCTATCTTTCTGTCAAACCTAAAACCGCTGATGTCATTTACAATTGAAGCCCCTGCCGAAAGAGCTGCCTGAGCGACTTCGGACTTGTATGTATCAATCGAAATGGGAACTTCAACCGACGAAGCCAGTTTCTCTATAACGGGTGAGGTTCTTCTGATTTCCTCGTCTATTGAAACCTCTCTCGAACCCGGACGGGTTGACTGCCCGCCAACATCAATAATATCAGCTCCTTCTCTGACGAGCCGAAGACCGCGGCGAACTGCTCTTTTAATTTCGGCAACCCCATCGCCTGAAAAAGAATCGGGAGATGTGTTGAGAATTCCCATCACAAATGTTCTCTCGCCGAAAGAAAGCTCGAAACTTCTGTCGAAATGAGGCGGTTTCCATTTCATAGCAGTTTCACCGGAATTTTCCCCACGCTGTATTTCAGTTTGTTTTCGTCCATCTTTTTTTCGTCATAAATGTAATTGACCGTCATGCCGAACGATTCTTTCAACCCCTTGGGCGAAAGATTTCCACAACAGTTGACTCCGCCTATATAGGCGCCGTTTGAAAGATGAAAATTCTCCACAGGGTCGAATGCGGGAGCGGGAACTGCTTCTTTTCCGACCTTTTTCTTCTCCTTTTCTAGATAATAGAGCGCGATTTTCTCCATCGGCTTTTTAACAGATTCCGAAAGACGCGGGTCGCTGAGCAATTTGTCGTCTGAAATAATTTTTCTCAAAATTTCCGAAGGAACCTGCGGGACTTTCAAGACATCCGCGAGGGTTATGATTTCCTCTTCTCCAAAAAAAACATTTTTTTCTTTTTTATCCAGTTGCCCAACCGACAGAGAAAAACCGCTTTTGCCGGATTTGAGAACCGTTTCGAGATAATTCCTGAATTTGGGCAGCGGAGAAAGAGTGGAAAAAAGAGAAATCTCGGGATAGTTCTTCTTCAAAAACTCCTTTGCCCTGATAATCATTTTTCTTCCCAGCCCGATTCCGCCCAAACCCTTGAATGTTGCGTTTATCGAATAAAAAATCGCCGTATTGGCGCGGGAAACTTTGATTGCCTTTTCCGCAAAAATCTCCAAGACATTTCTGACAAGACCTTTTGTCAGAGCGATTTCAACATAGACAACAGGAACGCCCGGCATTTTGAAATGTTCCAGCGAAAGAATTATTCTGTCGGGACTCGAAAGACGCTTTTCGAAACTCCACCAGTGCTGAGAGGGGTGAACGCCTTCTTTTTCAGCGATAAATTTCAGAAGTTTTATGGATGTCGAATTCGCGTCGCAGGGGCGGGTGACAAGATACTGGAAATTGAAGATTTTCGAAAAATATTCCTTGAAAGAGTCATTGAGATTTTCCATTTTTGAGGATAACTTTTTTTTCAAACGCAAAAAGTCCTCCCGCAGGGAAATCAGCCACTTCGGGGAACCTGTGACAGCGTAAATCTGGTCCAGAAAATGCTCGATTCTTCTGCTCTCCATCCTGTCAAGCAGATGAAAGAAGGCGATTTTGTGTTCGTCGCTCTCGTCATAGAATTTTCTGATTATCCTGAGAGAATCGGAATAAGAGGTCTGGTCTGTTGAAAGAAGAGAAACGGCTTTTTCCAGTTTTTCCCCGAGCGGAGTCACCAGTCCAAATTTGACAAAGATTTTTGAAATCGAGTCCGATACCCTGTGCCGCAATTGCGCAAAATTAAAATGTCTTTCCTCTTCCATATTCCTCTAATTTTATTTAATTAAATTCCAATTATCAGTCTTTCACGAGCATATATCCAAACACCAAATAAATCCCGCCTTAATAATGGGAAACAACCCCTACTTTTTCTCTCCCTTGGAAGGGGGGAGATTGAGAGGGGGGTCCGCAAAAACCCCTTTCAGGAAAATAAAAAACAGAGAAAAAACAAAAATCTTCCTCATAAATTTTCTCTGAATAAAATCCACTTCCACAATGGAATAAACTTAATTCTCCTTTTTATTCCAAACCATTTGACTCTTTCCTCTGACTCATAATTTTCAGTCAATACTGTCAGATTATTACAATTTAACTCTTTACTTGCTTTTATTAAAGACCTGATTTCTCTGCTTTCCGTCTCTATATTTTCAAGAGAAAAACAACTCTGAATTATTTCTTTAACTTTTCTGCCCTTTCTTATAACAAAATCGACTTCATGCCGAAAAGAATCCTTCCAGTAATAAACTTCCTCCCCTCTTCTTTTGAGTTCTATTGCTGTAACTGTTTCATAAATCCTTCCCATATCCTTACTAAAAGTGAACCCTATCGCATTTCTTAATCCCGAATCTATAACATAAACTTTAAAAGGATTTGCCATCTGCTTTTTTAAGGAAAAACTAAAAAAGGGAACTCTAAACACAAGATAGGAATTTTCAAGATAAAAGAGATATTTTATCACGGTGTTCACGCTCTTAATTTCTGTTATCCTTCTCAATTTGCTATATGTTGTCAAATTCGCCGTATTCGTTATAAGAAATCTTGCGAGTTCCTTTATCTGTTTAAAATTTCCAATATTATATCTTGCGACAATATCTCTTTCTATTATGCTGTTAAAATATTCCTGAAGTATCTCTATTCTTTTATATTTCAAAAACTCGGGAAAACCGCCTTTATTCAGATACCCAGAAAAACATTTTAATATTATCGCCCTTTTTTCAGTTAAATAAATATCATTCTCTTTCACGCCTATCCCATAAAAATCAAGTGATTCCTTAAAACTGAAAGGATAAATTGAAAATTGCAAGTGTCTTCCAGTAAGCAATGTTGCAAGTTCCTTGCTCAAAAGTCGGGCGTTTGAACCGGTTATAAAAAATTTGAAATTATTATCATACATTCTTCTTACCCATCTTTCCCATCCTTCAACATTTTGAATCTCATCAAGAAAAAATATCCTTGATTTGCCAAAAAGTTCTATACAGACCTCATAAAGCAGATTAAAATCTTTGAAAGTAAAATCAGACAATCTTTCATCTTCAAAGTTGACATAGTAATATTTCTCAAAAAATTTACCTATTATCTGTGAAAGAAAAACTGATTTTCCACACCTCCTTATTCCAGTAATTACTATTATCTGTTTTATTCTCACAAATTTTCTGATTTGAGAAAGCTTTTCTCTTATGACAAATGCTTCTTTTTTCGATTTTTCAAGATTCTTTCTTTGCTCTAACAAAATTTCTTTCAAAATTGTTTTTGATATCATCCGCCTTTCCTTTTATAAATGAACAATTTTTTATAAAATCGTTCATCATATTATACAATATCCAAAACTAAACTTCAAACAATCGCAGTGCCTCAAGAAAAATCTAAGCGAAAGGGATACGATGCCTCAAATTAAAAATCTAAGCGAAAAAGAGTAAAATTAACCATCTCCAAAGAGGAAAAAGGAGGTGGGAAAAATGGAGGCATTAA
>JAGHAK010000147.1 GCA_021161565.1 Elusimicrobiota bacterium
TGTCATTTTTCATCTTCCATTTTTTTTGGCGATTTACATCGCCCGCTACATTTTTACTTTTTTACTTTTTTGCTTTTCACCTTTTCCCCTTTTCAACTTTTCATCTTTAATCTTTAATTTGTCATTTTCCATTTTGATTTTTCCATTTTTTATTTCCCTTGTCATTTCGAGCGATAGCGAGAAATCTTTTTTCACTTTTTACTTTTCAACTTTTTAGCAGACCAAGGGTCTGCGGCTACATTTGTCATTTTTCATCTTCCATTTTTTTTGGCGATTTACATCGCCCGCTACTTTTTCTTTTTTCACTCATATTTCTTTCCGGCAAGGACTTCCGAAATCAGTATCAGTTTCCTGTCCAGTTTCTTTCTGTGTTTTGCTGGATAATCTATCGGAACCGTTTTGAATCTGTCTCTCACCCAGCAGCACATCAGATTTTTTCTTCCGCCTTTCAGCAGACGAACAGCCTCGTAGCCGAAAATAGAGGCGAGGAAACGCGAATCCACGGAAGGCGAACCGCCGCGCTGAATATATCCAAGTTTTGATACGCGGACATGAATTTTCGAATTGCTCGAAATGTAAGACGCCAGTTCCTCGGAAGAACCTGCGCCTTCCGCCATAACGATTATCAGAGACGATTTCCTTCTTTCGAAACTCAAAAGGGTTTTAAGAATTCTCTCTTTTCGCCATTTTATTTCAGGAACGAGAATTATCTCAGCGCCGCTGGCAAGCCCGACGCTCGTGGCGAGAAAACCCCTGCTGCGCCCCATAACCTCAACAATAAAAACCCTTTCGTGGGAAGTGGCTGTATCCCTGATTTTATCAATCGCGTAAAGAGCCGTGTTTATGGCGGTATCAAATCCTATTGTCTCGTCGGTGCCGGCAATATCGTTGTCAATGGAAGCGGGAATCCCGATTACGGGAACGGCGCATCTTTTCGAAACCTCGTAAGCCGCGCTCATCGAACCATCGCCGCCTATAACGATGAGCCCGTCAGGAGCAATTTTTTTGAGATTCCGCACAATTGCCGCCATTCCCTCTTTCGTTCTGCTTAAGGGGCATCGGTGGGTTTTAAGAATCGTTCCCCCACGCGCTATTACGCCGCTTACATCTCCGTTTCTAAGATGTATAAAATCATTCTCTATAAAACCCCACCATCCCCTCTTTACGCCGAAAATTTTCCAGCCGGCGAAATTGGCAGACCGCACAACCGCGCGAATCGCGGCGTTCATCCCGGGAGCATCGCCGCCCGTCGTGGTAACAGCTATTTTTTTCATAATCACTCTTTATCCTTGAAGAAAACGAGAAGATTGTCGAGTTTCTGTTTTATTTCGGCAAAATCCCCTTCGGGAATTTTTTCCTCAAGATTCTTTATTTTATCTGAAATTTCCCGCGCTTTTCTTTTCGAAATATTGACCTCTTCGGATATTTTGTTGCCGAGCAATTCGAGTTTTCTCGCGAAATCCTTCAATTCATCGTGCCGGCGAAGTTTCACGGAACCGCCGAAATATCCATCCGCCATCCTGTCCACAATTCTTTCCAGAGCCACGACCGGACCTACCAGCTGATGGAAAAAAATCGTCGCTTGAAAAAGCGCCATAATCAAAACAATGCCCAGAACATACCAGATTCCAATTCGAACCTCGTGAATAAGGGCGCTGATTTCGCCCCGCGAGAGATTCTCGGCGAAAGTCGAATGGGTAATTCGCTGATCCATAACATAAATCGAAAGAAACGCCGTAATCAAAACAAGAATAATTGTGACGAGAACATATTTTATCTGAATCCTCGGTTTGGCAAAAAACTGCAGTCGCTTTTTCATTTGTCCTCCTTCTCCTCTCAAGCGCAGGAAACCAAATTCCAAATTTGAAACCGTCTCTCTATTTGCCTTCGATGCTGTCTTCAAGCGCTTTTCTATATTTTATTAAATATTCCTCGCTTTGCGAAAGCCCCCATTTGTCCTTTTCTATTTCGCCGACAAGGGCGTAAAACCTGTTGGAAAATTTTTTCTTTCCGTCTTTCGTTATCTCTATTTTCAATTCCCCGACATATCTGCCGCTGGCGCCCGCCTGAACGACGACAGTTCCGCCTTTGCGAAAAAGTTTATTCTGCGTGTGTCCCGCAAAAATCACATCGATTCCGGAAACATTTTTGCGGATTTCCCCAATTTCGCGCTCGGGCGAATGAGCGATGACAAAAATCAAATCGGATTTTTTCCTTAATTCCCCCACGACATTTTTCAGTTCCGCTACAGGATTTTTGAACTTGAGCATTTTCTTTATATCCTGCGGATAAAAAATGAAGCAGTTCGGCGAGAGAACCGCCGTAATTCCCACTTTTATCCCGCGAACATTTTTAATCACGTACGGAACGCCGACAAGATAGCAGGATTCGCCGTCGCAAATTTGCATATTGGCGTTGACAATGGGAAGTTTCACATTTTTTAGAATATCTGTCAGAAACCTCGCGCCGGTTTTGAATTCCTGGTCGCCAAGGCATATCGCGTCATAATCGAGTTTTTCCATAATTTTCGCCACATAGGAATTCTTCAATGGTTCGCCGTTGGGCGAAAAGAAATCGCCAGCGGAAATCTTTATATCAGGGTTTGCGACTTTGCTGAAAAAAGTCAGCCGCCTCACAAGACCGCCGTAGGGATTCGCGGGGCAGTCGCAGGATTCTATCACGCCGTTCGCGCTGTTTGTGTAAATGACATCCACCTCGGCCGAAGCGACATATTTTTCCCCCAGCGCCGAATTTATCGCGGCGGAAAGTTTATCCCCTATATCCCTGTGAAAACCCTTGAGTATTTTTTTCACGGAGCCGTCTTTGCTGATCACAAAAATTTTGGGTATGTTTTTCACTGAACCCGCGACAACGCCGCATGCCCGGCCGAAATTCATCGAAACATCGAAAAGCACGGGAATTTTTATTCCCCATTTTTTTATGCATTTTTTCACAACTGCTTTTTCCTCTCCCACCGCAACCATAAAAAATAAAACCTTTTTTCCTTTGTTTTCCCGATAAACTTTCTGAACATACGGCAATTCTTTCCGGCAGGGGAAACAGTTGGAATCGAAAAAGGAAAAGACAAGAACATTAGGACTGTTTACATCGCCCCGAACCGAAGAGAGAATATAATAATTTCCGTCCGACGAAGGCAAACCAAAATCGGGAATTTTATCGCCGACACTAAGCGCAAAAATGCTTCCTGCGGCGAAAAACGACAGAATCAGAAAAAAGAAACCGATTTTTTTCATTTCATCCTCCAAAAACCCTTACTGCTGAGAGCAGAAAATGTTTCACACCCTCAGTAGTAGAAACACCGAAAAAGCGGCAAAAATCAAACCATTGAGAATTTTCACAACAAAGACATTTTTTTGAAAAAAACCGTTTATCTCATCAGAATTCCTGCCTGCGAAAATAAGCCCAAAAACGGCAATGAGCGGCAGCGTAAAAATGACGGAATAAAAAAGCAGCAGCGCGTAAGACTGCCCTTTTCCCGGCGAAACGGAAATTATATAGGAAATCGTCGGCAGATAAATCTGCCCTGTGCAGACAAACTCGAAAGATGAAACGACGCCGCCGATGAGGAAGGCGTAAAAGAAAATTCCCCTGCGGTCGAGCAGCCGGGCCGCCGACTGTTTCATTTTTACCATAAACGCGTCTGGAACCCTCAACGACATTCCCCTGCCTTTTTTTACGAAAAACGCGTCTCTGAAACTTAAAACCGCCAAAACCGCCGTTGCCAGAGCCAGAAAAAAATAAAAAATCCTTCCCGCTGTTTTTAGAAAAAACACAACCTTCAGCGCTTCGAACAAACCGGCTCCCGTCAGAAAATAAAAAACGCAAACGCCCGCCGAATATCCTGCGCCGAAAGATAAAATCTGTCCTGCCGATTTCTTTAGAATAAAACTCATATACGAAACCATAAAAATAATTCCGGCAAACGCGCAGGGATTTATTCCGTCCACAAACGCTGCCGCGGCGACGGGAAACAGCGAAATTTTCAAAAAACTTTTCGCGATTCTGGTTCGAATTTTCTCCGAAGCGAAACTTTTCACTGCCGCTGGAAGCGGTCTGAAATGCAAAATGGCTCTTTCGGAGCGTTTCAAAATTTCGTCTTTTCCCGAAATGATTTTTTCGCCTGCCGCCAGAACCGGAAATTTCCCGCTTTTAACCCCAACCGCTTTTTCTATAAACATCAGGTATTCGAAATTTTCCGGATTCGACAGAGGGAATTTTTTTATTTTGAATCCGTATTTTCTTTTCAGCGCGCCAAGTTTCCCGAGAATTTCTTCGCAGGAGGCGCAATTCTCGTCATAAAAGAAGAAAACCGAAAAAACGCCGCTTACATCCGCCTCGACATAATAATTGACAAACGGAATCTTTCTGTCCGTTGTTTCGAAATAAATGCTGTGGCGGATTTTCCCACGAAAACCAGACGGATTGAAAACAATTCTGAATTTTCGGTTCTGCGACGGGGGAACCGAAACTTTTTCTGGAAAAACTTCAAGACAGTCGCAGGTGGGGCGGGCATGAATTTCGATCTGGCTATTTCCGTCGTTGGAAACGGTGACGATTTTTTCCGTTTTGGAAGTCAAATCCATTTTCCCCATTTCCCAGAAAACGCTCGAAAATTTTAAGGCGAGCGCCCCGGGGGAGAAAAGAACAGAAAAAAGAATTAGAAAAAGAAAGGTTTTAATCAATCTATTTGCGACATACACTTGAAGCAGTATCTGGCATAGGGAATCAGCTTGAGCCTCCTTATGGAAATCTCTCCGCCGCATCTTTCGCAAATGCCGAATTTCCCCTTCTTCGCCTTGCGGAGCGCGTTTTCGATTTCATCAAGCCGCTGAACGAATCTGTCAACTCTTTCAAACAAAATATCCCTTTCCGCCGAAGCGACGGCGGTGTCTATCTCATCATTCACCGAGCCCATCCACTCGTCCCGTTTAGCCGAAGCGATTCTTTCCTGAAGATAAGCCCTTTCTTCCTTCATTTCATCCAGAATTTTGGCGAGAAACTTTTTTCTGGAAGATTCCTTCGGGGAATTTTTTTTCTTTCTCGCGGCGGACTTCTTTTTTGCCGTTCTGCCGCCTGAGGTTGCCTTCGCTTTTGCGATTATCTTCTTTTTTTTCTTTGGTTTCATCCTGCCTCCTACACATCTATAACATTTACGAATTCTAACTTATTTTCCGTTTTTTTTCCATACTTGAAGACCGACCATTTGAATTTTTCCACTGCGCGGAGATACTCCACCACCTCGACCGTAATTCTCTCCCCTGGCAGAAGCACCGGAATGCCCGGAGGATAGGGCGCAATCATTTCGGCGCAGATTGGCCCGCGGAGCGGTCAAGGCGAATTTTCTTTTTTTTGTATTTTGTGTAAACTTCCCGGGGGCTTAAAACAATTTCGGAAGGCGTGGACGGAAAGGGAAACGAGGGCGAAGGCAAAGTTTTTCTCTTTGGAAGATCCGCAACCGCAGAGACGAGGGCGAGAATATCGTCTTTTGTGTTGCCGAAACCGAGCGTCGCAATCACATTTAGGGGAGTGGCGCAGTCGACGCCAACGCCTTTGTCAAAAAGAAACTTTTGGACGAAAAAACCCGAGAGGCCGCGGGCACGGGTGGCGATGGTCAATTTTGACGGGTCCCATTCAAAACCCCGAGGCAGATGATCGTTCGAAAAAAGTTCGATGCCAGTTATTTTTTTCAAATTTCTCAGGGCAAGTTTTCCGAGAGAAAGCATTTTCTCCGTGAGAATATCCCCTTTTCTTTCGAGTATGTCAGCCGCGTATTCCATTGTCAAAAGCATTGGGTAAAACGGGGAAGTCGTGTTCAAAAGGGAAACCGTCCTTTCCAGAATGCGCGAGGCTTCCCCGCCGCGGCGGAAATGGACGACAGAGCCCTGCGAAAAAACGGGAAAAATTTTGTGGAAACTGTGTATGACACAGTCGGCATAATCGACGGCGGAAACAAAATTCCGCGCAAATTTCAAATGAGCGCCCCACGCTTCGTCGACAATCAGAATCTTGCCGAATTTTTGGCAGACCTCCGCTATTTTCTTCACATCGGTTATCGCCCCGTTGTAAGTCGGGGATGTTATAAAAACCCCTTTGACTTCGGGATAAAATCTTAGATATTCCTCAACCTCGCGCGGGCCGACTTCGCAAATTACGCCGTTTTTTAGAATTTTCGGATTCATCCACACCGGATAAATACCGGAAAGCACACAGGCGGAAATGACCGAACGATGGATATTTCTGGATATGAGAACCGTATCGCCGTCGGCAAAAAAAGAAAGGAAAGCGGCAAGATTTCCCTGAGTCGAACCATTGACGAGAAAAAAACTGTTTTTGACCCCGTAAAGCGCGGAAATTCTCTCCATCGCCGATTTCAATCCGCGTTTCGGCTCGTGAATGGAATCCACAAAAGGCGTAACCGTAATATCGAGAGAAAAAATGTTTTTCCTGACAAATTCCGCGAATTTCTTCTCAAATCCCGCTCCGGCCTTGTGCCCGGGGGTGTGGAAAGAGTGCCTTTCCCTCTCTATGTAATTTTTTAGGGAACGCAGTAATTTATTGTTTTTGCTGGTCACTTAAAATAGTAAACCGGTTTCTTCAGCGTGATAATTTTTCCGTTTCGCGAAAGCGCCTCTTTTATGTGTTGCGGATTATTTCCTATATCCGATACGACATCCCTATTTACGGTAAAAAATTTATCCCTGACATTTTTTCTTATCCAGTTCCAGACCGAATCCCGTCTGCGGAAGCGGTTTCCAGCAAGGACGAAAGCCCACGGAACATCGAAAGACGGAACAAAAATCTGGTATGACGAAACATTTTTGAAAACTTTTTCGCAGGTTCTGTAAAAAGCGAGATGAAAATAAATGTCTATCATAGAACCGCTTCCCGCCTGCGAAGCGATAACTCCAGACGGGGCCAGGTGTTTTTTCAGCAGTTTCAGAAACTCCAGCGAATAAAGTTTATAGGCAGGCCCGCCCCGCAGGGGACAGGGCAGGTCCATTATTATTACATCCCATTTTTCTTCGGAATTTTTCACGAAGGAATAGGCGTCCTCATAGAAAATTTTGACTTTCGCGTCGAAAAACGAATTCCGATGCCAGTCGGAAAGATACTTCATGCAAAATTTCACTGTCTCCCTGTCGATATCGACCATCGAGACGCTTTCTACTTTTTTCCATCTGAGAATTTCCCTGATTGTCGCCCCTTCCCCTCCCCCAAGAACGAGAATTTTTTTCGCAGGACGGGGGCAGAAACCCATAGGGATATGGACAAGCATTTCGTGATAAATTTTCTCGTCAAAAAGCGCCGACTGAAGTTCTCCGTCGAGTATCAGGCATCTGCCGAAACTGTATGTGTCCGCTATGACAAGTTCCTGAAATTCCGTTTTTATTCTTTTGATTATTTTCCTGATTCCGTGCCAGTGTATTTCGTAAGGAGTGAATCTTTCCTTAAACCATATTTTTCTTTTTTTAGACGGCGCTTTCACAGGATTGTTCCTTGTAATTTTCTTCCAGTTCGAAACCCTCTTCCGCCTCGAAAATTCCCCTTTTTATTTCGAAAACGGTGTATCTTTTGGACTGAAACGCGCTCACGAGATAGCGAAACGCCGCCCAGGGGTCGGCTTTTTTCCCGCAGGTATATATGTCAACCGAAGCAAGGGAAATTTCGCTCCAGGTGTGAATCGCGAGATGCGATTCGGCGATAATTATGGCGCCGGAAACCCCGTGCGGCTGAAATGTGTGAAAAGTTGAATTAAGAATAGTGGCTTTCGCCTTTCTGGCGGCATTGTTCATAAACTCCTGAACAACGGAAACATCGTCAAGATATTCCGGATTGCAATCCCAGAGCTCAGCGACAATATGCCTGCCAACGCTTTTCTGTGTTTTTCCCATTTCTCACCCCCCTCTCTCTGAATTTCTCCCCCGTCAGTTAGGCGAGTTTAGTCAAAATAAAATAAAAATAAAACGAATTCTTGTCAAGGGCTCGAATTGCCTCAAGAAAAATCTAAGCGAAAAAGGATGCTTTTCAACCCCTGTTATAATTGGACAAAAGGATAAGAAGGGATTTAACCCATTTTTTTCAATAGAATTGAAAAAAATGGGTTAATATGGGTATAGGAGTCGTGTCTTACTTTTGACTGTTTATCCATAAGGAATATGAAACAATATGACCCCATACGTTAAAATTTCAGGCCTGTGGTAACTATGAAAGAATTGCCAATTGTTCCGTTTGGAAGAAAAGCAAAATCGACAAAGTAATGAGCATCCCGCCAGCCGGCGCCGAACGATATATTGAAATCGTCCTGAAAAGAGGAACCTATTCTCAAAGTCAGATTTTTCGATTTGTTAAACTCTATTCCCATAAGGTAAAGAGGCCTCTCGACGGGATTGTATTTTATTTCCGCGGAAAGGAAAAATCTTCCCATTTTTCTGATTGTTCCCGCCTGAACCTGGCGTGGAAGCGAGTCCTTTTCGTATTTGTATTTTTTACTGCCACCGAGATTCGAAAAAACGATTCCGTACGAAGTTCTCGCCGAGGGAAGCGTGAGGAATCCGATATCATACGCTGAGTGATTATAATTTTCGCGGTAAATCGTCTGGTCCAACTTTTTATAGGCGATGCCTATGGAAGTGTATCTTTTAAGATGCATGGCGAAGGAGAATTTCCATACGGCATAGTTATTTTCGAAATCTCCGAGGCGGTTGCCCGATGAGTCCCTCTGTGTGTCGCTTATGGAATAGCCCTTCCACATTCCCGCAAAATGCCCGAAGTTAAAGGAAACGCTCTGAAGATATGTGTTCTGATACCATGCGTTTCTTGTGAAGGAAAGAGTTTTCCGCGGCTTGAAGGCGAGAGAGGCGGGATTCAATTTCCAGCAGTCCACGCCTTTCCACATCGCCGAGCCTCCGTATGAAGAAAAAACACGGGCGGAATCGGGAATTTTCAAATAGGCAAAACTGTTTTCTCCCGGAGAATATGCGAAAATGTTCTTGGGCAGTAATATGTGGTAAACGGTAAGTAGTAAGTAGCAAGTAGCAAGTAGTTTAATTTTTTTCATTTATTCTTCAGACTCATAATTAATGAAGTCAACATCTTTCCAATAATATCGGTCTGTCCCATAATTTTATCGCATTTCTTTGATGAAACATATCCTTGTCTTAAAGAAATTATCAACTCAGTTTCTAACTCGCTAACAGAGCCACGTGCTATATAGAGAAATTGCTTAAATTCAACTTTAGACCGTCTCGACGCTCCTTCCGCAATATTTGCGGCAATAGAAATCGCCGCTCTACGCATTTGAGAAACCAATCCATATAATTCATCTCGTGGATAAGTTTTTGTCAATTCATAAATGCAACTAACCAAATCTATAGATCTTTGCCAAACATCCAATTTTTCATGTGGCCTTTTGCTCAACCTTTTCCTCCTTTTAACTTAACTACTCGCCACTCACTACTCACTATCTAATTATTGTCATTTTGCCTTTGGAAACGCCCTTCAACGCTCTGTAAATGATAAAATAATTCCCTGTGGCGACTTTTCCACATTCTTCGTTTGTTCCGTCCCACACATTAGTCCCGGTCAATTTTTTCACAAGCATTCCGCTTAAATCGTAAATCTCAATCGTGGCGCTGAGAGCGCCGCAAGAGGCGGGAGCAATTATCTTGCATGTCCCATCCTCGGCAGGAATAAAGGGATTGGGCGCGGCATAACAGAATCCCTCTTCCCTGAAAGAACCATAAGTCGAAGACCGCGGGGTCGGAAAAACGTTCTCGTAAAAATCCGCCGCGTTGTCGTCCGTGTCAGCGCCGTCCGGGTCCCTTGTCAGCGATGAACCGCTCGCCGCTTCCCCCGCCGAAGTGTTCCCCTCGCCCGGCACAATTGTCGCGTAGGTGTCTTCATAGGCGACTCTGTCCATTTCATTTCCGAAAGAATCCACAAGGCGGATGCACTGCGGAGAACTGTTTCCCATTTCGTCGTCATCGGAGTATTTGAAATCCGCGCTGTATTTATCAAAATTCACCGACTGCGAAAGCAGAAAATACGATTTTGCCGCAATAGTATATGTTCCGGATGAAATCCGAATAAAGTCTTCAAAATCCTGACTGCTGCTCGACCACTTTTGTATCTTCCAACCGGTGATAGAAACATCATTCGAAAGATTATTGTAAAGTTCTATCCACTCGTAACCCGAATCCGTTCCGTCAGCATCGTAAACAAATTCGTTTATCACGACTCCGCCACTACAGTAAGTAGCAAGTAGCAAGTGGTAAGTGGTCAAAAAAATAAAACCAATAAAACCTCTAAACTTTATCATTAAATCTCACCTCCAAATTTCCGCCACTGACCACCTAATCATAATTTCCAGTCAAGCGAAACATTTATCAGTTTCATTGTCTCATCGACCCTTCCGGAGTATGTGACTCCGGCCCCCTGCCAGTTATTTATATAATTTCTCTTGCCGTAGGCAAATCCTATATCGAGAGACGCCGACGCGGTGAGGTACCAGCTTATGCCAGCTGTCACAAAAGCGCGCTCAACCGAACTTCTTTCATACGAAGGTATTAACGCAAGCCCGTATC
The DNA here is from genome assembly GCA_021161565.1 of Elusimicrobiota bacterium. GTDB lineage: Bacteria > CG03 > CG03 > CG03 > CG03 > JAGHAK01. Next base: position 10,605 of record JAGHAK010000147.1, read on the forward strand.
GCAGCTGAAGCCTGGCGGTCAAATCGTTTTCTATTCCGAGGCGACAAGAAAGCGAATCCCTGTAAGTCGCTTTTACATCCGACCAATATGTCTTTGCGATATCGAAATAGAGAGTGGCAGAAACAGCGCCGGCCCAGATGTAATTGAAACCAAATGCAATTGTTTTCGGAAATTTTTCCTCGCCTGTCTCTTTTACCGACGAGGTTCCCGAAACCGTCGTGCTGGACATATCGAGATTCGAAGACGGGAAAACCGCGACGGTAAAATTCCACATTCCGGCGTCTTTGTAAAGCGAAAAAAAACTGCGCGCGCCGGAATAGGAAAAACTGTTGCGAACCTTGTTTCCGGTGGAATCCAGTCGTTCCACCGTAGGGTCGCCTTTCAGGATTTCATAAGCCATTCCAAAAGTCCAGTTGTTCCCGAGATAAAAACTGCCGTCAAGGTCAAAGCCTCTAATATCGCCAGAACCCTTGTAATAAATCTTTCCTGTCGGTGACCCGCCCGAATATGTCGTCTTTTCATGGATATAATCAAAACTCTGCCTTTTTATGTATCCGAAACCGAATTTCAGACGTTCGTTGAAAGGAAAGATAACAGCGCAGGCGGGAGTGTCAAAATAAAATTTCGAGTTGTAATAAGCCCCGCCCTCCTCGCCCGACCAGTCGTCGTCGGGAATGATTCTCTCGGATGAATAGACCGCGGGAAGAGCCAGAAAGATATGCGTCCTCTTTATAAAATTCATTGTTGAAGGGGCCGTGAAAACGCAGGATGCGTCTTTGTTCGACGAAAATACCGTAAAACCGAGCGCCGTCGATTTTCCGGAAACCGCAGAAACGGGGTCTCCGAAATTCAAAATCCCGAGGTTGGTATAAGCGAAAACCTCCGCGGAAAAAAATAACGCGAAAATCAATATTTTCCTGCACATAAAACCTCCGTTAGAACTTAAAAACATATTTCACCTCAAATTTGTATTTGTTCTCGCTCAAAACATCTTCGCCGTCATAGGTGTAGGCATCGTCCGTGTAATCGATATCGCCGTAATCCACATCATAAAATTCCGGCGGATGGTTATACGATTTCCATTCGTATTTCATCGTAACCTGCGAATTTTTCGAAAATTTCATTTTCGGCTTCACCGAGAAAGAGACATATTTGCTTCTTTTCGTGCCGGGATCCTTGGACTGTTTTATTTTCGAAACAATCTGAAAACTTTTCGAAAATCTGTATTTCATTTCCATCTGGGCTCTGGAA
>JAGHAK010000063.1 GCA_021161565.1 Elusimicrobiota bacterium
ACATATCCCATAGGAAAAAGCAAACAGAAACTTTTTACATTTTAATCTGTCATTTTTCATTTTGATTTTTGATTTTTCCATTTTTTATTTCCCTTGTCATTTCGAGCGATAGCGAGAAATCTTTTTTCACTTTTCAACTTTTTAACTTTTCTACTTTTCAACTTTTCATCTCTAATCTTTCATCTTTCCCCTATTCACCACTTACCACTTACTACTTACCATATTTGTCCTCAGCAGGACTCGAACCTGCACCACTGGCTCCGGAGGCCAGCGCTCTATCCATTGAGCTATGAGGACAATGAAAATTCAAATATCGAATTTCAAATCAAAGTTTTTTCAAATGCCTTTCGAACTTTCCCTTCATCGAAAGCCGCAACGTCTCCGCCGCCGCGGGCAAACTTCTGAGCCCCTCCTGCTTTCGTGCTCGTAAGAGTGGCAACTTCTTTCAGAAATTTCCCTGCGGAAAAACCATCTTCAACGAATTTTTTCGCAACTTTACATACATATGAGACCTTCTTGCCGCTTAAAGCATAAACAAAAATAACTCCGTCGAAAAATTCAGCGATTTTATCCGCTGCAAAGGGAATTTGTCCTGGGGGAAAATTCCCTCTGAAAATCACAAAAGGAACGCCTTTTATTTTCCCCGCTTTCTCCAAAATTTTTTCCTTTTCGATTTTTACCGACTCTTTCTTTTCTTTGCCTTCCTGTATGAGTTTCTCAACTCTCTTCTCTATATTGAAAATATCCGTCTTCAATTTTTCCGAAAGATTACCCAGTATTGCCTCTCTTTCTTCCAGATATTTCAGAAAAGCAAAACCCGCTACCGCCTCAATTCGTCTGACGCCCTGAGATATCGCTTTCTGCGCGGTGATTTTTAGGAGCCCGATTTCGCCGGTTCTTCTGACATGGCAGCCGCCGCAAAACTCCGCGCTCAAAGCGCCGTTGGGGTCTTCCCCGCCGATTGTGACAACCCTCACAACATCCCCGTATTTCTCGTCGAAAAAATGAAGAGCGGCAAATTTTTTCGCATCTTCTATCCCGTAATTCTTTTTGTAAACTGGCAGGTCGCTCAGAATGACGGAATTGGCGATGTTTTCGACCTCTTCGATTTCCTCGTCGGCAATTCTCCTCGAGACAGTGAAATCAAACCTAAAATACTCATCGGTGACAAAACTTCCAGCCTGACGGACCTCGTCGCCTATAACTTTTCTCAGAGCCATCTGCAAAATGTGCGTGGCTGTGTGATGGCGCTCAATCGACCTTCTCCTCGCTTCATCCACCCTGCCTAAAATTTTATCGCCTTCTTTTATTTCGCCTTTTATCGCGGAAATCTTATGAAAAATCACATCGCCTGTTTTGAAAACATCCTGAACCCGCGCCCTGAAACTTTCGTTTTCGATGATTCCCGTATCATGAATCTGGCCTCCGGATGTCGCGTAAAAGGGGGTTTCCTTCAAAACGATTTCCGCCTCGTCAGGAGATTTTTTCACAATCGCCAGAACCTCGCTTTTCAGAGAAAGAATATCATAGCCTCTGAAAGTCGTTGGGCCGGTCAGGGACGCAATAGCCCTTAAATCGCCTCTATCCTTTGTGCCCGAACCCGCCCATGTCGCGCGCGATTTTTTCTTTTCCTCTTTGATTATTTTATTAAACCCGTCCATATCCACCGACAGGGAATTTTCCTCAGCGATATCTTTCAAAAGTTCAATCGGAAAACCGTAAGTGGAATAAAGTTCGAACGAAACCTCCGCCGGAATTTTCCCCTTTTTGCCGCTTTTTATGAAATTTCCAAGAATGGACATTCCCTCTTCGAGAGTTTTTCCGAAACGGTCTGTTTCGCCGGACAAAATCATCAAAATTTTCGCCGCATTCTCTTTCAGATTGGGATAAACTTCCCCGAAAATATCGAAAACGGAACCGGCAAGTTCGGATAGAGAAATCTTCAACCCGATTTTTTTCGCGGAAACCATAGCCCGCCTTATCAGACGCCTCAAGACATAGCCCCTGCCCGTGTTGGACGGAATAACCCCATCTCCTATAATAAAAACCGCCGCGCGAATATGGTCGGCAAGACGCCTTATGTGTTTCATTTCCTGTTTTGCCGAAGCAGACACAATTTCATCGACTATCGGCTTCAGAACTTCCGTTTCATAAGGCGACTTCAATCCATTTACGACAGCGAGAAGACGTTCGAAACCCATTCCCGTGTCTATATTTTTCTGTTTGAGAGGTCTGTGGACGCCGTTTTTCTGCCTGTCGAATTCCGTAAAAACGAGATTCCACACCTCACACCACCTGTCGCAGTCGCATCCGACGAAACAATCTTCCCTGCCGCAACCGACTTCTTCACCGAGGTCATAAATAATTTCGGAGCAATATCCGCATGGTCCCGTCTCGCCCATCGTCCAGAAATTGTCCTCATCGCCAAGTTTAACAATCTTTTCTTCTGGAAGAATTTTCTTCCACAATTCAAAAGCCTCCTTGTCCTGCCTGTGAACTGTGGCATAAAGACGGGAAACATCCAGATTCAAAACTTCTGTAAAAAAACGCCACGCAAAGTCAATTGCTTCCTTCTTGAAATATCCGCCTGCGGAGAAATTTCCGAGCATCTCGAAAAAAGTCAAATGCCTTAGCGTTTCGCCGACTCTGTCTATATCTGACGTTCTAACGCATTTCTGTATCGAAACCGCCCGAGGCGGAGACATTTTAATGAAACCGAGGAACATATCCTTGAACTGAACCATTCCGGCCGTCGTGAAAAGAATGGACGAGTCGTCTGGCACAAGGGAAATGGAAGGATAAACCCTGTGCCCTTCTTTTTCGAAAAACTCAAAAAAAATTTTCCTCAGTTCCGTGTGCTTCATAATCCCCCGAAATCCAAATTTCGGATTATTATAGCAAGATTTGATTTTGCTGGAAAGAGGACATTTTTACTTTGTCTTG
>JAGHAK010000008.1 GCA_021161565.1 Elusimicrobiota bacterium
CGTATGCGTAAGTATTTTTTGCACTATATATAGTATGAATAATGCAGGCTAAGCGATAAAGGGCAAAATCTTTTACCCTGAACTCGTAAAAGTATGCGCCGATTCGTTTCGTAAAATTATACGCTTCTGGACAATTTGTAGCAAAGGGAGACAAGAAATCAAAATTCCGCAATAACGGAATTTGAGACAAACCAGCCGTTTTCGGAAAAAAACACTTTGCTTCCGCGCCGTTTTAGAAAACCGCTCTTTATAAACTTTTCATATTTTTTTCTGTATGAAACTCCTTTTTTTGTCCGCATATTCAGAAAAAATTTTTCAAATACTTTGCGCTCGGCGGAAAGTATTTCTATTTTTTTGCCTGCTGGATTTTTAAGATATTTTTCTATCTCGGGATTTTTTATTCTGATGTTTCCCACCGTTGAAACCGCCCCAGCGCCGAGTCCGATGTAGTCGTTGCCTTTCCAGTAATTGAGATTGTGTTCCGAATAGAAATTTTTTCTTGCGAAGTTTGAAATTTCATAATGAATAAAATCGTTTTTCTTTAATTTTTCGCACAGATGACGATACATTTTGAATGAGAGGTTTTCATCCGGGACTTTTCCGCGAAGAGGGCTTTTCCTTTCCGGCGGAGAATAAAGATACGCAGATATATGTTCGGGTTTTAACGAGATTATTTTATCCAGAGTCTCGGTGAAACTTTTAAGCGATTGTCCGGGAAATCCGTATATGATGTCTATGTTTATGTTTTTAAAACCTGTTTCCCGCGCAAGCAGAAAGGTTTTTACCGCCTGTTTTTCTGTATGAAGCCGACCTGCTTTTTTTAAAAGCGAATCATCTAAAAATTGAAAACCAATGCTGAGTCTGTTTACCCCGTGTTTTTCAAGAGACAGAAGTTTTTTGTCGCACGCGGATTCGGGGTTGACTTCAGAAGTTATTTCGCATTTTTTTCCGCGGCGGAATACCCCAATGACATTAGCGAAAAGAAAATCGATTTCGCTGACAGTCAGAAGAGACGGCGTGCCCCCGCCGATGTAAATGCTTTTGAGTTTATGGGGAATCTCTTTTTCCGCTGCGGCTTCAACGCGAAGTTTTTCAAGATAATCTTTTTTGAGGTTCAGTTTTGTCTGCGAATAAAAATCGCAGTAAAAGCATCTTTTTTTGCAGAAAGGAATGTGTATGTAAAGAGATTTTATCATTGCGAATAAAAAAGCCCGAGAGCGGACTCGAACCGCTGACCTGCTCATTACGAGTGAGCTGCTCTACCAGCTGAGCTACTCGGGCGCTCTATACAACGATTATAAATTTTGCTACCATAATTGGCAATAGTGATATAAAAGAAAAATGGCTAAAAAAGACAAAATTTGGCTGGCTGTGGGCATTCCCGCGTTTATCTTTATGGTTCTTTTTATGAACCGAACTTTTAGTTATGACAAATCCATCGCCGGCAAAACTTCCTTCCGCGCGGGCAAATACGAAATACTGCTTAAAGGAGCGCATTTCAGAAGTTTCTGGAGAAATTTTTATCGCATCCGCCGGGACGCCGGCGCGAAGGTTATTTCTATAAATGTTAAAGCGGATAAGGATTTGCTCTACGAAATGGTGAATTTCGACATCAAAGGAGTGAATCCGAAAAAAACTGCTGTCGTTGGCGCGTCGACATCGGAAATAGACAAATATTCCGACGGCATAAAATTCACGATAAGAGTCGGCAGCAGAAAAAACATCTTATTGCGGATTTACGAGAAATGATTGAAGTTTCGGTTGACAGGGTCTTTTTCGATTTTCTTTCCGCTTCGGCGATGGTTATTCTGACAAACAAGGAGAAGGACAAAGTCCTCCCGATATGGATTGGCATTTTTGAGGCTCAGGCAATTCAGGCGGCTTTGGCGGGAGAGGATTTCAAAAGGCCTCTCACCCACGATCTTCTGAAGAATGTAATAAGAGCTTCGGGAGGAAAGGTTTCGCATGTTCTGATAAGCGACCTTCGCGAAGGGACTTTTTTCAGCAGGATATATATCGCAAGTCGGGTGCTTACGACCGATATTGACGCGCGCCCGTCCGATGCGATTTGTCTTGCCGTAAAATTCGGCAGTAAAATTTATGTCGCCGAAAAAATTTACAAACTTTTCGAAGACAGAGTGGATTTCGAAAAGAAACTGCGCAGCGACTTTTACAATCTGTTTCTGAAGAATGTCAGCAAGGAGGATTTGAAAAAGGCATGAATAAAACGCGTGCGGTTTATCCCGGCAGTTTTGATCCCATCACCAACGGACACATTGACATAATAAAGAGGGCGGGTTTTCTTTTCGGAAACCTCACCGTAGCCGTTATAGACAATCCCTCAAAAAAGTGTTACTTTTCCAAAAAGGAAAGAATGTTTATGATAAGGAAATCGATAGGGGAAGCGGGAATAAAGGGAGTGACGGTGGACTCTTTCAGGGGGCTTCTCGTCGATTATCTGCGAAAAACCGGGCAGAATATCGTAATTAGGGGTTTGCGCGCGGTCAGCGATTTCGACTATGAATTCCAGATGGCTCTGATGAACAGAAAACTCTACGGAAAAATAGAGACGGTTTTTCTTATGACTGACGCGAAATTTGCGTATTTGAGTTCCTCTCTCGTGCGCGAGGTAGCCCGTCTCGGCGGCGATGTGAGATGTCTTGTCCCGAAAGTCGTGGCGAAGAAAATAAAAAAACTGAAATAGGGGCGTGTCGAAATGAATTCTGTTTTTATCGCTTTAATTTCAATTGCTGTTTTTGTTTTTGGCTGGCGGTTTTATCGCGCGAAATTGTCGCGCATATGGGAAATCGATCCGAAAAACCCCACTCCCGCCCATACGAAATTCAATGGGGTGGATTTTGTGCCTTCTAAAAACTGGCTTTTCCTCTTTGGACATCATTTTTCCTCAATCGCCGGCGCAGGCCCCATTCTCGGACCTGTGCTCGCGTGTGTGGCGTGGGGATGGTTTCCCGCGTTTCTGTGGGTCGTTCTCGGTTCCGTCTTCATTGGCGGCATCCACGACTTTTCGGCTTTGATAATTTCTGTCAGAAACGGAGGAGATTCCATTGCCGATGTTTCCGAGAAAGTCGTGGGAAGAAACGCCCGGATATTTTTCTCCGTTTTCATTTTTCTCGCGCTTGTTCTTGTGGTAGCCGTTTTTGCGATTGTGACGGCGAAGACGCTCATAGAAACTCCCAAAATAGTGATACCCACGTTCGGAATGATTTTTGTTGCAGTTGGCGTGGGTCTGATGATTTACAAATGGAAAGTCAATTCGCTTTTCAGCACCGTCGCGGGTCTTGCGCTGATTGTCGCGCTGATTGTCGCCGGCGACAAATATCCGCTTGTTCTTCACGCCAAAAATCCTCTCTCCGTATGGATTTTGATTCTTCTGCTTTATGCGGGCATCGCGTCGGTTCTTCCTGTAAATATTCTTCTTCAGCCGAGAGATTATCTTTCCGCTTTTTTTCTTTTTGCCGGACTGATATTCGGGTATGCGGGAATTTTTGTTTCGCATCCGACGATGGTGGCTCCGGCGTTTGTTTCTTTCTCGTCAGCGAGGGGTTTTCTCTGGCCGACGATGTTCATAATAATCGCCTGCGGGGCGACTTCGGGCTTTCATTCGCTTGTCGCTTCCGGCACGACTTCGAAGCAGATTTCAAACGAAAGATACGCATTCAGAATAGGTTACGGCGCGATGATTGCCGAAGGGGTTCTTTCTGTGCTTGCGATAATCGCGGTTGCGGCGGCGCTGTCGTGGAAGGGTCCCGGCTCGTATCCCGAGCTTATGAAGAGCGGCAACTGGATAGGAACTTTTGCCGCGGGCTTCGGCGCGCTCACAAAACCGATTTTCGGGTCTTTCGGGATTTTTTTCGCGATGCTTATTTTGAACGCTTTCGTTATGACGACATTGGATACGGCGACGAGAATAACCCGCTACATCGGCGTCGAGCTTTTTGGAAAGGCACTTGGGGTGAAATTTCTCAAAAACAACGTTTTGATGACCGTTATCATCGTGATTTTCGCCTACTGGCTTTCAACGGGTCCTCAGGCAAGAATCTGGCCGATTTTCGGCGCCTCGAACCAGTTGATTGCCGCGCTTGTTCTCCTTGTGACGACGGCATATCTTTTTTCCAAAAACAAACCGACTCTCTTTGTTTTGATTCCCGGAATTTTTATGCTTGTGACGACGATAGCGGCGCTGGGCGTGGAGATGGCAAAAAATTTCGGACGCAGTTGGCTTCTTTTCGGCATTGCTGTCGTTCTAATGATTATGGCGGTTTTTGTTTTGATTGAAGCGATAAATCACGCGGCGAAAATTCGGCGGAGCCGAATTTTTAACGCAAAGGGGTTCCACCCCTTTGGAACCCCTGGGAAGAAATAGAGGGAATGGAAAAATCAAAAACATCGCGAGCAATTCTGCATGGAAAATGACAAATAAAAAATGAAAAATGAAAGATGGAAAATGAAAAGTGAAAAAGTTGAAAAGGGGAAAAGTAGAAAGGGTAAAAGAACCCCCTACTTAATCTCCCCCCTGGAAGGGGGGAG
>JAGHAK010000137.1 GCA_021161565.1 Elusimicrobiota bacterium
CGCAAGCGGCAAAAAGAAAAGTTCCAACAATGCCCAAAACTGCCAACTTCTTCATCTTCTCCTCCTTATCATCGCTTAATACCTTCTATCATCCATTGCTATTCGCTCATTCGCTGTGGGAAACAACAACGATATTTTTCCCCTTGGCGGGAATAACAGAAACGCCGTAAGTCTTGCCGGCGTTTGCGAAAGACATTCCGAAGATTTTCTCGTTTTTCTTGGCAAACAAAATCTCGAAACCCGCTTCAGCCATCTTCTTCTGATAGAAAAGTTTTATGTCTCTCAGGTTTCTCGATGTGTCAAAAATGTTAAGCGTGACGCCGTCTTCCTTTTTCTCGATTATGTTAGTCGCTGAGGGCAGAACGAATTTCGGACGGGGTTTTGTCTGTGCGCGCGAGGCGGTTTTGCCGGCGGCGGCGACAGGATGCCTGGCGACAACGGCAACATTCTTCTTCGGTTTGAAAACCATAAACAAAACGACGATTAAAACAACAGCGGAAGCTGCCGCCACGGGAATCAACGGCAGTTTCTTCCCTGATTTCTTTTCTGCCGATTTGCTTTTCTGGGGGGAATCCGACGGCTGCGCCTTCGGCAGTTCCTCGTATTTTTTCAGAAGTTCGTCTATTTCTCCGCCCGCCTCATCCGGCGGGGGCGAGGCTTGCTCTGAGGCGGAGTCAGAACTTTCATCCGGCGGAGGCGGGATACTTCCCTCCGACTCGGTTGGTTCGCCGCCCGACGAATCCGCAATGGACGCCGCCAAATCCTCTATTCGCGCATCATCCTCGAATTTTCTGTCTTCCATAATTTACTCCTTCTTTTATTTTCTTAATTTTGCCGGTTTTTGTCAATGTAACTTTTGTCACAAAACAATCTCCTTCAGAATCTTTTTATGGAAAATTCCGTTGGAAACAGCATATCCCACCATATCTATATCCCATTTGCCTCCGGTGAGGTCTGTGGCAACTCCGCCTGCCTCCTCAATAATCAGAAGCCCTGCTGCAAAATCCCAGACGCGGTCACAGAACTCAACTTCGCATTCGGCGAGACCCTCAGCGACGGAACAAAGACCAGCGACAGTCGAACCGAGCATCCTGATGTTGAAAACTTTGTCCGACAGATTTTTCAGGGAAGGAAACATAATCTCCGGCTTTTTGGAAAGGGAACTGTCGAAAAACATTGTCGCTTCTTTCATTTTTCTTTTTGACACAGAAATTCTTCTGCCGTTGCAAAATGCTCCCAGCCCCTGCCTCGCCCAGTAAATGCGATTCGACATAGGCAGACAAATAACACCTGCCATCACGCAGCCGCTTTCGCAGACAGCAATGGATGTGCCGAAAATATCAATTCCTTTTATGTAGTTGTGAGTGCCGTCAAGAGGGTCAATAATCCAAAAAAATCTGTTTCTCGCATTTATTTCTTCCGACTCCTCAGTGACGATTCCGTCTTCAGGGAAATTCTTTTTAATCATCGAAACGACTTTTTTCTCCGCCTTCAAGTCAATGTCGGAAACAAGAGAATGGTCTTTTTTCGCTCTGAAACTGAAATTTTTTCTAAAGTTTGCCTTTAGTATTTCACCTGATTTCTTTGCTATTTCTATCGCGGATTTAAGCCGTTTATCGATTTCAGCCATTTAAAATTTTCGGCTCGATTTTTTCGTCTTCCGTAACAAAAGCATAAGCAATTATACAGACTTCGTCTCCAATTTCGCCTTTGTGCGCCGCAGGGCCGTAAAGAATAATTTTTTTCGAACCGCCGGCTTCCTCTATCACATAAGTTTCAAATCTTTCGCCGTTGTTGTAATTCAGAACCTGAACCCTGTCTCCCGAACGTATTCCGACTTTTTCAATGATTTCTCCGTCGATGCCAATGCTTCCCTCGTAATAGAGATGCTTTTCCGTAACTTTCACCTTCTGAATCTTCGCTTTCAAAACCTGTCTCAAAATCATTTTCCGAATTTCTCCAAAACCTTTCGCGCCAGTTTCAAAACAAATTCGCCGTCTTTAATAAAAGAACGCGCATCTTTCGCAGTGTATTCTTCCGTTGGAATAAAATCAATGTCCCCGTAAAAAGCCAATTCTCTCTCCCTGCGGAGCATTTTGGAAATTTTAGCCGCTTTTTTCAAATCAGATTTCCCTGCGATATCCTTAAACTTATCGCTGTGCTCCAGCAGCATCTCTCCGACATCGTGAATCTTCGGTGGTTCAATTCCAACCAGCCGCAAAATGCCTTTCAGCGCAAGTTCCACCATCTCCTGCGTCTCTCTCACCACATCGGAATAATCGCCTTTCTCAAAAAGCACTTCCAAAATCTCAAATCTCGACGACGCTTTTTTTATGTAACTGGCTCCGAGCTGACCGAAAGTCATAACTCTATCACATCTCCGAATTTGTAATCAGGCTTCAGTACCCAATACCAGAACCCCTCTTTCCATATTCTCTTCGCCCCCATAGAATTGAGTTTTTCCTTTAATCTGAGCAATCTTCTCCTAAAAAAACCATTTCTATCAAAAATTATTTTCGCGTCCTCAACCATATCGAGGAAAAGAGGACTTCCCGCCTCAACTTCTTCCCTGCTTTTTATAACAGGGGATATATCAATGGAAACTCCTTTCGTTTTTGCTTTTTTCAAAAATCTTTCGATTTTTTTCTCAACTGTGGCAAATTCTTTTACTCTTTTTATTCTCCCACTGGGCAAACCGTCGGCGACAATAAGAATATCCATATCGGACTCAAAATTTTGCGTCCCTCTCGCAGAAGAACCGAAAACAGCGACAGAAACCAGCCGCTGCCCGTAGAAATCCTTGATTTCTCTAAGCAACGCCTTTTCAAGAATATTAAACGCCTGCTTCAGCATAATGTTATTTTACAATAATTTCGGAAAAATTCAATCTCTGTCGTAGTTGTCCTCGACTCTGATTATATCGTCCTCTTCGATATAAGAACCGCGGGCCACTTCGAGGATCTTCGAAGGTCGTCGGCTTATATTTTTCAATCTGTGCAATGTCCTGACAGGTATTTTTATTCTGTCGCCTTCTTTGAGAATGTGTTCCTTATTGTCGATAAGTACCTGAACTTTCCCCTTTAACACTGTCCACTCTTCGCTTCGGCGAAGATGTTTCTGCAAACTTAAAGCCCTGCCGGGAAGGACCTCTATGATTTTGACTTTGTAGCCGTTTTTATACTCCAGAACCGTGTAATTTCCCCACGGACGGTTCGCTGTCGGATGATTTATCAGAACTTCATTTCCTGCGAACCGCGAGACAATTTTTTTTACGGACTGGGAATTTTCAACAGTCAAAATCAAAAGAGCATCTTCAGTATCTATAATCCTTAAATTCTTAACTCCTATAAGACCTATTTTTCTTCCGGATGTGGAAAACACCAGATTGTTTTCGGAATCCAATTCTGTGACATCTGCCTGAAAAACATTCCCTTTTCTGTCTTTTTTCAGGACATCATAAACCGAATTCCAGTCGCCAAGGTCGCTCCATTTGCCTTTGTATGGGATGAGCACCGCTTTTGCGGTCTTCTCCATCACAGCATAGTCGAAAGAAATATTCGGAAGTTTACTGTATAAACTCTTGAGTTTCTTAAAATTCCGCCCGTCCCATTCCTCAAAAACAGCCGTTATTTTTTCCCGATATCTTTTCAATTCTTCCCAGAAAACAGACGCCTTTGCGACAAAAATCCCCGCGTTCCAGAAATAATTTCTTGATTTTGCATATTGCTTTGCTCTCTCGAGATCGGGTTTCTCAATAAATTTCTCCACTTTCCATTTTTGATTTTTGATCCCGCCCAGATTCGCTGATTGGGGCTGGGTTTTCGATTTTTGATTTATCTTTATGTACCCGTATCCTGTCGCAGGATGTGTCGGCTTTATCCCCAAAACAGAAATAAAGCCATCCTGAGCGCAGGCTGCCGCTTTTCTCAACGCTTCGATAAAACTTCCGTTTTCAGGAATCAGATGGTCCGCGGGAAAAACAAAAATAACAGGGTCCAATTTTCTGGCGAGAAAATATCTAACTCCCAAAGCGACCGCGGCAGCGGTATTTTTCACATCCGGTTCGGGAATTATATTTTCGATTTTTAGTTTTATTCCTCTCTCGGTCAGATGGTCTTTGATAAAAAACCTGTATTCGCCGTTTCCAGCGATATAAACATTTTCAAGGCCGGCAACTTTTTGCCCTCTTAAAACCGCGCTTTGAAGCAAACTATACCAGGAACCGATTTTCAAAAAAAACTTAGGAAAATTTTTTCTCGAAACGGGCCACAACCGCTCTCCCTTCCCCCCAGCCAAAATCAAAACTGCCTTTCCAATTCTATTCATTTTTTCAACACATTTCTATAGACTTTCAAGATTTCTTCCGCTATTCTATCCTCATTATACTTTCGGAATTTGGATATCATCCCATAATCCTATCCATCATTTCCGCAACAGGAACAGCTTTCACGCCGGGAGCAAGGCTGTAAAATCCTTTTTTGGCGGCCTCAGGCGGATTAAGGCAGACAACATATTTCTCGGTTTTATAACGAGATATTGCGCGCGATAATTTATTCATCGGCATTGCCATCTGCGGCCTCACGGTGCGCACCGCCTTGGCTTCTATAATAAGAAGTTTTCCGCCCGCAGCCGGTATTATGAAGTCAACTTCCAGACCCTGCTGGTCGCGAAAGTAATAAATCTGCCTGCGTCTGCCGTTATTTATCTGGTGTTTTATCACCTCGGATGCGACAAATCCTTCGAATATCTGGCCAAAGAAAGTTGATTTCCGCAAATCGCCTTGCGTGTCAATTCCCAGAAGATAAGAGACCAGGCCTGAATCAGCAAAATAAATTTTGGGAGATTTAATGAGCCGTTTGCCGAAGTTTTCATAAAACGGCGGCACCACGATAATCTGCCCGGTAATTTCAAGTATATTAATCCATTCCGTCAATGTCGGCACCGAAATCCCCAATGGAGCGGCAATATCGGTTTTATTGAGCACCGTTCCCGAGCGGCTTGCAAGCAGCGTAAGAAACCTGCGAAAAACAGAAATATCTTTAATGGCGCTTATGGAACGCACATCGCGCTCAAGATAGGTCTGAATATAGGAACGAAACCATATGGACGCCGCTTTTGGCTTTAACAGCACCTCGGGAAATCCGCCATGAAATATTGAAACCCTGTCAGTTTCCCGACAAGAAAACGGCAATAGATGAAACACCGCCACCCTCCCCGCCATCGATTCCGACACACCCTTCATCAGAGACGCATCCTGCGAACCAGTAAAATACCACTGCCCGAATTTCCGCGGATTTTTATCTATAAGTGTGCGCAGGTAATTGAAAAGCGACGGCACATTCTGAATTTCATCCAGAATGACGGGGGTCTTAATCTCTTCCACAAATGAGCGGGGGTCTGCTTTTATCCGCGATATCTCATCAGGGTCTTCTAACAGATAATAAGAAGCCCCCGGAAAAAGTTTCTTAAGCAGGGTGGTCTTACCCGCCCGTCGCGGACCTGTCACAAGAAGGGCAGGAAAAGAGCGGGACGCCTTCATAATCTCTTTTTCTATCAAACGCTTTATGTACCGCATATATGAGAATTATAAACTAATACTTTAAAAAACTCAAGTCATTTTTTTGCTGAATACTTCCAGATGTTGCACATCATACATCTGTTAACGCACCTATACTCCGCTTCCATTTTTTCTCGCATAATTATGGACAGTTCTTAAAGGCGCACCCCGGGGGCTGTCCCACAGACACGTTTAAACAAACCCTTCTCAACGGTCTTCTCCACCCGTCGCAGACGGATACGAAGGCTCTTTAATACAAACTCTGTTTATTCCTGTTTTTTTGCCTCAGCCAAAGGTCTGTCCACAATGGATTTAACCGCTATATTCTGTATTTTCTGATACGCTTCATCCAGTTGTTTTGACAATCTTAAAATTTGGTCGTTCTGTTCCTGAACCCTTTTCTCCAAATTCTCGATTTTGGAATTTAAAAGTTTTCTTTCACCTTCAAAAATTCTTTTCTGAAGTTCCTCCGCATTTTTTCTTTCCATATTACATTTGTCAACCGCTTCCTTAACCGCTTTGCTCACCGCCGTTTCCATTTCTTTCGGAAACGAGTTTACTTTGTTTTGCAAATCGTTAAATTCCTCTTCTCTCGCCGCTATTTTTGCCTCTCGCTCGGCTAATTCCTTTTCAGCCGATTCTTTTTTTAACCGCAATTCCGCGGCGAGTTTCGCTTTCTCGTCTTCGAATTTATCTTTTTCCATTTCCTTCTGCCTGTTGAAAGAATATTCGAATTCTTCTTTCATCCTCTGCCTTCTCTTTTGCTCCATTTCTTCCTGTTCCTTGCGCTCCGCTTCTCGCAATTTTTTCTCTCTTTCCCATTCCTCGCGGGCAAGAGCCATCTCACGCTCAAATTCGTCCCGCTTTTGGGATTGCGCTTCTATCAAAGCGGTAAGCGTCTGGGCATTTTTTTCAATTTCATATATTTCCCCCATTTCCTTTTCTTTTATTGCTATTGCCTCTTTGACTTTTATGTATCTGTTTACCTCTTCCTCCAATTTGTCCGAAATCCGCGTGAGCAAATTTCCCATCTCCATTTTCAGCTCACTGATGCTTTTTATAACTCCTTCCGAAGCCAGAGAATCCACATCTTTCAAAATCTCTTTGCTCCTCTTTTGCTCTTTTATCTCCCCTGGGGAAAGTTTCCCTTCTTCCTTTTCCTGCAATTTCTTCAAAATAGCGTTGTAGGCATCCAGCATTTCTTTCTTGGTATTGGACATTGAAAGTTTCCTGATTTTTTCATCCTGTTTCGTCATATTCCACCTCCTTCACGCCTGCCGACCAGCAGGAGTCATTTAAGTTTTCGGTCTTTCGCCGAAAACTCACCAACTTCCATCAAACCGCCTTTCACGTTCGAATTATACCAAATTCCACAAAAATCTTGAATCCATAATTTGCCGAAATGCCTAAGGCGTCCTTCAACCGCAACCCCCGCCAAAGGCGTGGCAAGCAAAATCCCCCGACCCATCCTTCGGATGGGTACCCCGCCCCCTTTGAAAAAGGGGGAAGTAGGGGGATTTGTTTTCTCAAATGCTCTCCAAATATCAAAAACTTCTACGCAATCTACATAGAACCTATAACAAAAGAATCTAACCGTTTTTTAGCTGCTGCCAAAAACTTACCGGCCATATCAATTGCCTCATGCGCTCCTGTATCAGACCAATCGTCATAATAATCAGCGTCTTCTCTTAACCTTTTCCCTTTTTGCAATCCTTCTACAAAAGAAATAGACAATTCCCCCATTTCCACA
This sequence comes from Elusimicrobiota bacterium, assembly GCA_021161565.1. GTDB lineage: Bacteria > CG03 > CG03 > CG03 > CG03 > JAGHAK01. Next base: position 7,308 of record JAGHAK010000137.1, read on the forward strand.
AAAAGGGTTTTCAAAGCAACAATCAGACAATAATGACTCTTCTCACGATAGCTCTTGCTGTACAAAAGCGCTCTTGCCGAATGAAACATTGAATAATATGCTTGGATGGTAGACCATTTGAACTTTCTTTTACCCAGAGACTCTTCCGCTTCATTAAAATCTTTCAAGGCAGCATTTATTTCTTTCTTAACAAGAGATTTTCCCGGAGGAAATTTTTTTATTTTCTTTTTTTTCAGACAATCTTCAAATTCAGGATTCATTATTCACCTTCCCACAGCACAATTCCCGATTCAATCTGTTTACAAAAGACGGGGTCTGCCTTTTTCATCTCCGTATATTTTAATTCACTTCGGATAACAACTTGAATTTTTCGCCTTGACTTAAAACTGTTTACGGTATTCTCAATCTCATGCTTGTTATGGCTTATGACAAACAAATCTATATCGCTGTCCGACACATCTTCACCTCTGGAAGAACTACCAAAAAGGACCACTTTTGAACAAATTTTTTTAAAAGTTTGCAAAAGAGGCTGAATTTGAATAATCACTTTGCAGACTTTAACCTGTTTTACAATCGGATTCTTATAATCCAGAGAATAAAGGTACTGTTTCCCTTTTTTCGTTCTAAACAAAAACTTCGCTCGCAGAAGTTCTTTTAACGCGTAATTGGTTCCTGATCTGCTGATTTTTACCGCTTCGCGAATTTCTTTTTCAACAAATTCTTCCCCCGGATAATCTAACAAGAAATTCAAAACTTTCTGAGAGTTGGTCGCCACCAAAACATCTTGACTCTTAACCATAACCTCCTATCCTTATCCAATATTTTGGACTTATGTCCATTATATTGGAAACATGCAGGCTTGTCAAGCAATTGTGACAGAATGCCAGGCGTGAAGAACGATATTTATCAAAAAGGGCAAAAAAAATAAAATTTGGTCCAAAAGCGGAAGAGGTCAAAAAAAGGTAGGGGTATTCCGTAAACGCCGTTACAACATTTTTGCTAACGGGTTAA
>JAGHAK010000075.1 GCA_021161565.1 Elusimicrobiota bacterium
ATTGTCCCCCTACTTTTGGAGGTTATTTCAGGGATGTCACCGACGAGAAACCTTCTGAAAATGGCTCAAAAATCCCCTTTTTTACCCGATTCTCGTGGAACTTGGGATTAAAATTTCGGGAGAAAAGAAAAACAAAAAAAAATTTATGGAAATTTTTCCCAGAAAAGGAGAAATTTCCTTGACTGTGGAAACCAACGGAACCATAGAGCCGCGAAATCGCCTTGAAATAAAACCTCCCATTGCCGGAAGAATAGATAATATCATTGTTGCGGAAGGAGACAACGTCAAAAAAGGCGAAATTGTTGCGTGGATGAGTTCCACCGAAAGAGCGACTCTTCTGGACACAGCGCGAGCCAAAGGAAAGGAGATGTACAAAAAATGGGCGGATGTTTACAAACCTACGGCAGTTATAGCACCGATGAATGGGTTCATCATCAAAAGAAATAAGGAACCCGGCCAGACGATAACTTCGCAGGAAGCGATTCTGATAATGGCCGACACGCTTATCGTAAAAGCGCAGGTGGACGAAACGGATATAGGGAAACTGAAAGAAGGACAGCATTCGACAATTACTCTCGACGCTTATCCTGAGGAGGAAATTCCCGCGGAAGTGGAACACATCGCATACGAGGCGCAAATAATAAACAACGTAACGGTTTATTATGTAGATATAGCGCTTAAGAAAAAACCGCAAGCGCTGCGAGCGGGAATGAGCGCGGATATAAAAATCACGATTCGTCAGAAAAAAGACGTTTTGCTGGTTCCCTCATATGCTGTCAGAAGGAGCAAAAGAGGTTACGCCTGTATCGTTAAAACACCTTCCGGAAGCGAAAAAAGAAGTTTAAAAATAGGAATTGACGATGGCGAATTGCTTGAAGTCATCGGAGGTATCGATGAAAACGATGTTCTTCTTGTGGAAGCCAATGTTCGAAGCGACAACAGATTTCCGAGATTCGGGGGCATACCCGGAATGAGAAGAAGCGGGAAAAAATGATAAAACTGGAAAAAATAAACAAAACTTATCACCTTGGAAAAACAAAAGTTCAGGCGGTAAAAAATGTTTCGTTGAAAATTGAGGCAGGCGAATTTGTTGCCATAACGGGACCCTCAGGATCAGGAAAATCCACAATGCTCCATATTATCGGGCTTCTCGACAGACCCGACTCCGGCGCATATTTGTTGTTCGGCAAGGAAGTTTCTTGCCTTTCAGATGAGGAACTCGCTTCGGTGCGAGGCAACCGGATGGGTTTTGTCTTTCAGACGTTCAATTTGCTTCCGAAGTTGAACGCAAGGGAAAATGTGGAATTGCCGTTGTTGTATTCCATGCCGGCAGACGGCAGTTTTTATTCGCCCGAGGAAATTCTTGAAAAAGTGGGTCTTGGCAACCGATTAGAGCACAATCCGAACGAACTTTCTGGAGGAGAAAGACAGAGAGTGGCGATAGCGCGGGCCCTTGTCGAAAACCCCTGCATAATTCTTGCTGACGAACCAACCGGAAATCTCGACAGCAGGTCATCAAGCGAAATTATGGAGATTTTCAAGAATTTAAACAGGGAAGGCATCACGGTTGTTATGGTAACACACGAAATGGAACTGGCAAATCAGACAAATAGAATTATAAAGATGAAAGACGGTTTTATTATATCCGACGAGGCAATGTCAGAGAGAAAAATCGCGGTTTCAAAAAAAACATCGGATCTCGAAATAAAGCGGCTTAAATTCAATTTGGCGCAGGCAAAAAATTATTTCAAGCATGCCTTAAAATCTCTGTCATCCAACAAAACAAGGTCTTTTCTTTCTATTCTCGGGGTGCTCATTGGCGAGGCGGCGGTTATTGCGATGCTCGCTCTTGGCGCGGGAGCGAGAGAAGATATCAAACAGCGATTATCTCACCTCGGAAGCAATGTGTTGAGCGTGCGGCTCGACCGACGCAAAATGCGAAGCATTGCTATGGGAAGCGGATTTGCTTTGAGATTCACTCTCGGGGACGCAAACGCCATAAAAAGAATTCCGATTCCTACCCTTGTCAGCCCGACAATCTCGGGGGGAGCGCAGGTGGTTTACAGAAACAAAAACACTGACACAGACATCCTTGGCGTTGCTCCTGATTACGAATACATACGTTTTTACACGCCTGTAAAAGGCAGGTTTTTCAATTCCGAAGAAACAACCGCTCGCGCGAAAGTTGCACTCATCGGGAAAAAAGTCGCCGAAAAAATCTTCGGAAACGATAATCCAGTCGGGAAAACAATAAAAATCAACAGAATCGCGTTTCGGGTTATTGGCGAGTTGCCCGAAAAAGGTTCCGCCGGATGGCGCGATTACGATGACCAGATTATCATTCCGCTGAATACGGCGATGTACCGGTTGTTCGGAAAAAAATATGTCAAAAATATAGAGGTGAAAGCCCTCGATGAAAAAAACATTCCTATTCTTCAACGCGAAATAAAAAATTTAATTGTGAGGAGACACAAAATTCCCGAAGACAAAAGAGCATTGATAGAAGTGAGAAATTGGGCGGAAATTCAGGAAGCGATTTCCTCTACGGCAAAAACTTTCTCGTGGCTTCTCGGATCAATCGCTTTCATCAGCCTTCTTGTCGGCGGAATCGGAATTATGAACATAATGCTGGTTTCCGTAACTGAGAGAACGCGGGAAATAGGAGTCAGAAAAGCGATCGGCGCAAAAAACCTGGATATTTTGATACAGTTCATAATAGAAACCGTCGCAATTTGCCTCATAGGCGGAATTATGGGGATAATGCTGGGGGCAGTCATAACAGGCGGTCTTTCGAAATTCGCGGGCTGGAACACGAAAATATCGGCGTTTTCGATTTCGCTGGCTTTTCTTTTCTCTGCGGTGATAGGCATCTTTTCAGGTCTGTGGCCTGCCAGAAAAGCGGCTCGGCTCAATCCGATAGATGCATTGAGGTACGAATAATCGTCAAATATGTATATCGGTTCTATGCCTATCCGCCTGCCATCGCTACGCTCAGGCGTTAGTGGGCAGGTCGCAGTCCCCCGCACTTTTACCCGCCTTCGCAGAGCCCACTTCGCCGTAGTAGCCTACAGCTACGAAGGCTGAAAAGCCACCCCGATTCATCGGGGTGGATGAATGCGAAAAGGGTAACCCGCTGTAGCCTTGGCGAAAGCGGGTATGCTTCGGCGGGTTCCGCCGAAGAATGTGGAGGTGCCACGGCTGTGAAGCCGTGGTGCTCCACCATCAGGGAATTTGACATCGGCTTTTTTTTAATGTATAAAATCTAAGAAAATCCGCGCGGGTTTTTTTATGGAAAACAAAAATAACGATAAAATCGAAAATCTGAAAGTCGCTTTAGGGCGGCAGGTGACGGCGATACACAGAAAGTACGAGAATGAAATTTCCCGCCTTAAGGAAAAAATAAACGCGCTCGAAAAAGACAGAGCGTTTCTCCAGGCGAGAGTTTCAATAGAAACAGCAAAACTGAACAGGCAGTTCCGCAGCCGCCTGAGCGAACTCGAGAGAAAAGAGAAAGAACTCGCACAGAGAGAATTTTTTCTGGCTGAAAAAGAAAAGAAACTGGAACTGCGCATTCAGGAAAAAGAACAGGTCATACAGAATCTTAATGTCAAAGCGATGGAGACAGAGTCCAATCTCACGGCTCAGTTCAATCAGAAACTCAGAGACAAGGAATGGGAAAGCGTCAGGAAAGATGACGAGATAAAAACTCTGCGGCGGCTTGCCGAAGAGAAGGAAAAGGAAATTCGCAAAATAGCGGAAACGTTAAAGAACGAAATAAACGAGGTAAAAGAAAAACACAAAGCGGAAATTTTATCGATGAGTTCCCGTTTTGCGGTCGAGAGGGGAGAATTTGAGAGGGAAAAATACGCGCTTCAGCAGACGATAAAAGCGCTGAAAAAGAACATTTCGGAAAATGTCGTCAGCCGCAGGGAAATCGTGGCTTCCTACGAAGAGAAACTGAAAGCGCAGGCTCTTGAGGCGGCCGAGCAGGTTTCGAACCTTCAGAATGCGCTTGCCGAAGTCACCGCGGAAAGGGATTCCCTCACGAAAAATCTTGAAGAACTTCGGCTCAAGAGTCATCTGCTTGTGGAGGATACGGAGAAAAGATACCGCAAGGAGATACAGAATCTGACTTCCGCTGGCCAGGAAGCGAAGAGGGATCTCGCCGCCGCGAAGAAAACGATAGAAGATCTTCAGGCGGTCATCAAGTCGACCGAGGAAAATTACGAAAAGAAAATTTCGCAGATTGAGGATTCTGCCAGGGTTGTGGAAATCGAACTGCGCAACAGGCTCTCGGAAAAAGACGCGCAGATTTCCAGAATAGAGAGTGTCAACAAGAAACGCATTGCGGAACTGGAAAGCCTTGTGTCTTCGCTTTCCGAGGAAAAGGATAAACTCGTCCGAGAAACCGAAATTCTGAAAGAAAGGAACAAAGAAACCGAGAATAAATATTCTGCCCAGTACATTTCTCTTGCGGAAGAGAAGAGACATTTGAAAGAGATGCTCGAGAAAGAAATATCCTCGCTGAAGGAGAAAATCGTTCAGAAAGAATCGGCTCTTTCCGCGATGGAAATGGCGTCGAGCCGCGAAAGGACGGATTTTCAGATAAAAATTTCCGCTCTTGCGGATGAAATCGGCGATTTGAAAAATGAAAAACAGCGCATTGAAATCGAGAAGAATAAAATAATTGAGCAAAAGGACGGCGAAATTTATTCGCTGAATCTTCTGATTAAGGAAAGGGAAAAGGAATCTGAGAAGAGATATTCCGAGATTTTGCAAAAATATAATCTTGTCTCGCAGAAGTTTTCCTCAGAGAGGGAAACTTTCCTCGCCCGCATCGAGGAGAAGGAAAAAGTCATTTCGCAGCTAAAGCAGGATGCAGACCGTTTGCGTCTGGAAAAGCAGATATCCGTCACAGAAATCGAGAAGGAAAAGAACAGGGAAATCGACCGCCTCAACAACGAAATTTCTAATCTGACAGAAAAGATAAATCGGCTCAATGAGAACCTTAAAGCCGAGCAGGCCAGACACGCCAGTGAGATTTCCGAAAAAGACGCGCGGTTTCAGGAAATAGCGGATAATCTTCGTCTCCAGATTGACGCGAAAGAAGATGCCATTTTCAAACTGAAAGACGAGCACCAGAGGAAATTGCTTGAAAAGGACAGCGAATATCAGAGAAAAATAGACGAGATGAGAAACGCGATTCTGGTAAACAGCCAGAAGTTTCAGAAGGAAAAAGAGATTCTGAACAACAAGTTAATATCGCGGGAAAACGAAATCAACGCGCTCAAACAGGCGCAGGAGGAGCAACTGGCTCACCTGTATTCGGTCAGGGAGTCGGAAAAGGCTGCTTATCAGAAGGAGATTTCACAGCGTTCCGAGAGAATCGGGATTCTGGAACAGGAACTTGCGGCCAGGTCTGAGCAGATTAAGAAGTTTGCCTCTGAGACTTCCGCTTTGAAATCGAAAATAGAATCGCTGAAGGAAGAAAAATCCTCGCTTGAGCAGTCAAACGCTTCCATAATTTCGGAAAAGGAAAACCGCATACTCGCGCAGGAAGCCGAAATCGAGACCCTCAAAAAAGAATTAAATCGCATTGAGGAATCGAAGGAGAAGGAGGTTGCCCGCGCGAGAGATGAACTTTCGAAAGTTGTTTCCGAGAAAGAGGAATCTTTCGGACGCCTGCGTGCGGAGATGGAAGAGGTTTCCCGCAAGAATGAAGAACTTTCAGCCGAAAATCTGCGGCTCCGCAATGAAATCGTTTCGCAGAAGAGCGAATTCGAGAAGCGTCAAGATGTTATTATTGTCGGCAAAAATTCCGAAATAGACAGGCTCAAAACGGCCCTCTCCGCGGGGAAAAAGGAAATTCAGAAATTGAAGACGGAAAACAAAATCGCTCTTGAGAATCTGAAAAAGCAATATCAGGAAATAATAAACGAAAAAGAAATGAATTTTTCCCGCCAGATTTCGTCTTATGAGGCAAAACTGGCGTCGCTTGACGAACTTAACGGGCAGTTGGCAGAGAAAATCCGCCAGTTGGAGAAGTCGAATATGGCTTCATCCGAGAATTACGAAAAGAAAATTGCGGAAATCAAGACAAAGTTTGACAGGGAACTTGCCGGCCTCAAAAGCGAGTTTAATAAGGAACGCCGCAAGCTGACGGACAGAATTTCGCTTCTTCGGGAAAACCTTTCCGGAAAGGAAGAGGAATTCTCCGCTCGCCTGGCCACGGTAAAAAAGGAAAACGAAAATCTGAGGCGCCAGATCGCCGATATGAAACTTGACAGGGAAGCCGCATCCGGCAGATGGAACGAGCAGAAACAGGCTCTGCTTGACCAGATAAAAATGATGGAAATGAGGCTAAAGGAAGAGACGAAAAAACTGAAGGAATTTCAGATAAAATATCACCGCAGAGACGCTCAGGCTATCGAAGAAGCGGGACGTCTGGAGAAGGAATACGCGGAAAAACTCGAGCAGCAGCGCGCGGAATTCGAAAAGCGGTTGAAGGGTCTTTCAGACGAAATCGGCCGTCTCAAGGACGAACTCGCAGAGGTTTACCGGCGGACATCCGCGGAGAAGGATGCTCTGAAAGAGGAGTATGACGCGAAACTTCGGGAGGAGCGCGACAGATTCAACAACGAGAGAATTCGCCTGATGGACGAAATGAGGGATTTGAGAGATATAAACAGGGCACTCGAAGAGGAACTTTCGTCGATACGAGCTCGCCTTGAAACATTCAAAAAAGGAATTTGACCGGAGGTTTGAATGGATAAGAAAAGCCCGTCCAGAGAGATAGACAAATTGAAAGAGGATATGCTTTCGCAAATCGAATTTCTCAAATCGCGGCTTGAGAGGGAACGAGCGGAACATCAGGAGAAAATTTTGAAACTTCAGTCGGAAAACATCGCCATCCGGACGGAATTCAAAGAACGGGAAAATCAGCTTCTCTCCCGGCTGAGGGATCTTCAAAACGAGTTGAAGAGACTGAATCAGGAGTATTCCGATGACCGAAAAACCTGGGAGGAAATTCTCAAGAGCAAGGAAGAAGAGAAAAGTTCGCTTTATGCGGAACTTGCCATCAAGGAAAACGAAGCTCTCAGCAGTCAGGAAAAGGAAAAGAAGCGGTTTATGGAAAGAGAGGACAGTCTGCGCCGCCAGATTGAAAATCTCGAAAAGGAACGAGCGGCCGCAAAATCGGAACTCTCCGAAAAAATTTCGCAATTCGAAGAGGAAAGGGAGAATATCGTTTCCGGATACGAGGAAAAGATAGCGCTTCTTGAAAAACAGATTCTTTCGAAAGAAGATGAGATAAAAAAACTGAACGAGGAAATTTCGCGCCTGGAGGAAGAAACAGGACTTGTCCGCGGGGAAAACATTGTTCGCGAAAACGAACTCAACGAGGAGATTTCCCGTCTCAGGGAAGAAATCGTCAGACTGAAAACGGCGATTGAAAGCGAACGAGCCACCGCGGCTACGCAGGCGCAGATTAAAGACAGAGACATCAGGGAACTGAAGGAAAAATTTATTGATATGGAAAGGCGCCTCACTGAGGACATAGCATCTAAAGAGCGCGAAATTTCCGAACTTCAGCGGACTCTCGAAAAGGAGAGGGAAGAGTCGTCCCACAGAATACACGAACTTGAAGAGTCGATAAATGTCGTTCGAGCGGAAGCGGTTTTGAGGGAAGATTCCCTGAAGCGGGAATGGTCGCAGAATCGCGCCTCTCTCGAAGCGGAGAAGAAAGAACTTGAGGATAAAATTTCGGAACTCCGGAATGTTATCGAAACCGAGCGAGCCAGATTCGGCGAAGAAATCCGCCGTCGGGAAGAGGAAATCACCCGTCTGAAACAGGAGATACAGAAAAATGTCGCGGATTTCCGCATTGCGCTTTCTGCTAAGGAAAAGGAGATGGAAGCCCAGCGTTATCAAGACGCTGAGCAGATAAAATTTCTGAAGTCGCGACTTGAACAGGAAAGGGATGTTTTCGAACAACGCCTTGCCGAGGAAGAAAAAAAATTCGAAAGAATTGTCGATGAAAAGGAAAAAATTGCGCAGGTTCTGCTTCTCAGAGAAAAAGAACTGGACGATTTGAAAAATCAATGGGAGATAGAAAAGAAAAACTACAATACCCAGATAGAGGAACTGCGGATTCAGGCGGAGCGCGGGCGGCTCGTCCTCGCGAAAAAAGAGGAAGAGTTCCGCGGGGAAATTTCCGCCAAGGAAGAGGAAATTCGGGCGCTCAACATAAAAATAGGGGAATTGAATTCCGACTGGCAGAGGCGCCTTAAATTCGCGGAAGAGGAAATTTTCGCCAACCAGAAGGACAAATTCAGGGAAATAGCCGAACTGAAGGCGCAGCATCAGAAACAGGAAACGGAACTTATAAACCAGTATAACGAAAAAATAAACGAACTTACGGCGCTCAAATCGGCTTACGAAACGCAGACGCAGGAGCTTTCGAAGGGTCTTCTCGAGAAAGAGGACGAGATAAACACGCTTAAAAAGGTTTTGTCCGAGAAGGAAGGGGCTCTTCAGCACGCCGCGCGGGAAAAGGAACTCGAAATTGCGCAGGTCAGACACAGATTTGAAGACGAACTTGCCGCCGCGAGAGGGCAGTTCGAGGCCGAAAGAGAAAGATTTATTTCCGAATTATCGAAAAAAGAGGATGAGAAGAATAAGATTCTGAGCAGGACGGAAAAGGAAATCGCAGTGATTGACGCATCTTTGAAGGCGAAGGAAACAGAACTCAATCTCGCCGCCGCCCGCGCGAAGGAAGCGCAGGCGAATCTCGCTGCGCAGATAAATTCCAAGGAAGCGGAAATTTCTTCGGCACGTTTGGAAATCTCGCGGCTTGTGGAGAAACTACGTCTTCAGGCGGAAAATTTCGACAGGGAAAGGGAGCGCCAGACGGCGAGTTTTCTCGAACAGTTGAAACTAAAAGAGGACAGCGGTCTTGCCGAGCGAAAGAGATTTCTCTCTGAGATTGAGGAGAAAGAGAAAAAACTCCAGGCAGAGAGAATCGAAAGCGAAGGGAAAATAAAGGAACTCCGCCAGGTAATTTCGGCGAAAGACAGAGAAATTTCCCATCTTACCGCGCGGCACGCGGAAGAAATGGAGGAAATTTCGAAGAAAACCGCGAGCGAGATATCGAATTTGAAAATGAAAATTTCGAATCTCGAAAGCGAAAAGAATTCCCTCAAGGTTCAGGTGGCAAACCGCGAGGACGCGATAGCGGAATTAAAAAATGTTTCGTCCGAGAAGGAAAGGCATATTAAGGAACTTTTTGAGACGGAAAAAGCGCAGATTTTGAGCAAACTTACCGCCAAAGATGAGGAAATAAGAGGTCTTCGGCTTCAAATCGCCGAAGTCGAACGCCGCCGCAAAAATGAGATAGAATCTCGCTCGCTCGATTTTTTAAGGGAAAGAAGTCGCCTGCGCGAGGAAATAAACAAGTATTACAATAAATTTGTCGAAGTGTCATCGCAGGTTCAGGAATTGCTTGCGGCAAACGCGAAACTCAAAGGCGAGAAAGAGGAAGTTATAATCGAATGGCGGAAGCGTCTCGATGAAAAGGAAAATAATCTTATCGAGGCCAAAAAGGAACTGGAACGGATTCGGGAAAAATTCGGCGAACTTGGCGCTATGGAAGAGCGCCTCAAGGCGAAAGAGCGCGAACTGGGGGAATGGTCAGGTCGCCTGGCCGCCCGCGAAGCGGATTTTTCCAGGGAAGAGGAACGACTGAAGCAGGTGCATTCCCGGGAAATTCAGGGGCTTGAATCCGCGGCTGAAAATCTGAAAAGGCTTTTACAGGCGAAAGACGATGAAATCAGGGAAGTCAGAAGAGAAAGGGACATTCTCGAAAACAGACTGAGTGAAATAAAGGAGCAGAGCGAATCTTTTCGCCTCCGACAACGCGAAGCGGAATCTGAACTCAAGAAGGCTCTTGACGAGATAGGAAATCTGAAAAATATTATGAGGGAGAAGGAAAATCTCTTTGATCAGCGGATGAAGTCAATAACGGCGGAATTTTCCTCCCGCCGCTCGCAGATTGAGGAATCAGCCCGCCTCGAAGTGGAGCGCGCGCAAGCGGCGAAAAATTCCGTTTTGAGCGAACTGTCGAATACGAAGATTCTTTTTGACAGGCAACTGCGCGTCTGGGAGGACGAACGGGTCCGCCTGACGAGAGAGATAGAAAAAGTCCGTTCGGAATTTGAGAGAAAACGGGATTCGTGGGAGAAGGAAAAACGCGAACTTCTCGAAAAATTTTATCTGACAAACGCCACAAGAAAAGAACTTCTTTTAGAAATAGAAAATCTTGAAAAGCAGTTGAAGGAAGCCAACAAGGGGATTTTCAGAAAAATATTCGGAAAGTGATAGGTTGTTGATAAGTTAAAAAGCTGACAAGTTAACAAGTTGATAAGGGAAAATCCCCCCTCTCTTTCTCCCCCCTTCCAGGGGGGAGATTAAGTAGGGGGTTCTTTTACCTTTTCTACTTTTCAACTTTTCACCTTTTTGGCGATTTACATCGCCCGCTACATCCCCCACCAAAATCCCGGTGAGGGGCCAGCGTGCAGGTGGGGGATACATTTTAACTTCATTCCATCCAGAGGACAATGTTGTAGTCGCTGTCAATATTGGCTGAGTCCCCGTTATAGGGAATTATGGAAAAACCCTCGTCGTCCGGGGGGTAAAGAGTGTCTTTTATTCCTGCTTTAAAGATGTTGGGAATGGCGTATCTGAAATTGGAAGTACTTTTACCGGGTATATCATCAGGCACCGCACTGCTTGGCCCCTGACAGATAATAGCTGAATAGCAATTACTTTTCTCTGAATAATCTTTATATAGAAATCTGTGCTCCCATGGATCGCTAAGAACATCTGTAGAATTTATATAAGGACCATGCCAGTTGTAAATGTGTTTGTCGCCGTCTTTGTCATATTCAGTTCCTGTAGGATCGCAGCCTGCATCAGCAGTGAAATCATAATCTAAATCCCCATCTATGAAATATTTTATCCATAAAGAAGTATCATTTGGATTGTTCCCAAGCCCGCAGAAAGTTCCTGCGTATGTCGGGAAATTGCCCGTATCGGAAAAATACATTTTTATCGCGACCTGAAGAATTTTCATCTGCGCTTTCGCTTTGTTAAGCCGCATTGTTTTTTGCATATCGTTGAATTTCAGGGCTCCCGCTATAAAAAGAATGCCCATTATTGCTACGATAAGCATTAGTTCGGCGAGAGTGAAACTTTTCTGAAATTTTCTCATTTTTGAAATTATAGCACTATCGGAAAATCAAATCAAGGTTTTTTATCTTTTCGGGCGTTCTTCCGAATGTTTTTCGCCATACTGGCGCGCTTTCCATACAGAGATAAATTTTGATATCGGAACCGAATTTTCTTATAAAACCGGATATTTTTTTGAACATTTCCGTTCTTATGGATTTAAGGTATCGAAATTTTCCATCGTCGCCGCGGATGAATTCCCCCAGAAGAATTTTGGAGCGGGGAAATCTTTCTCTGACAATCGGTTTGAGTGACGGGTAAAACCGCAGTGCTCCAATGCTCACCCACGCGATTTTTCCGGGCGGGATTTTCGGAAAAATCGCATCTACGGTTTTTTTGTATTCTTTTTCCCAGTTTTTGAAATGAATAATAGGGTCGAAATGGAAAGCTACGGGGTAGCCCGCCTCCACAGCAGCCTGCGCCGCTGTCGCTCTTTCGTAAACGGACGAGGTTTTTCTTTCTTCCGTTTCGATGATTTTCTGCGGATTTATCGACCAGGCAATTACGGTTTTTCCTCTGTGATTCAGATTCAGAAGTTTTCTGATATTTGCGGATTTTGTTTTTAGTTCCAGCAGCGAAGGGCTTTTCGAGCAGATTTCAATCAGGGTTTTGTTCTGGTCGACAATCTCGTCGAAAATCAGAGAATCGGAAAATTCTCCCGATCCAATCCGCAGGGCTTTTTGTGCGGCTTTTTCGAATTCCGCGAAGAAATCGTTTTCGTTGACGAAAATTGTCGTCGCCTTTATGTTGAGGTATGCCTGAAGATAGCAGTAGGAGCAATCCATGGGGCAGCCAAGAATGTTTTTTGTCACGAAATAGTTGCAACACAGATGTCCCTTTGTTCCGGGACATTTTTCTATAAAACCTTCCCTGCGGGTCGTGAGAAAAAGGTTTTTTTTGCATTCGCTGACCGTCTGCGGTTCTTTTTGCGCCCGAAAGCAGAGACTGCGGGGGGAATCCACGGCGACAAGTTTAGCGTCCGCAAAGCGGCGGATAATTTTTTTTGAAAGCGGGAAATTCAAGGCGTCTTTGGTGTAGTAGATTTTAGAGAAGTTCAATGATGTCATCAAATTCCTTTTTTTTCCGGCGAAGGCTCAGGAGAAGTTCTTCCAGTTCTTCCGAGTTTGAAAATTCTATTGTCGCGGTGAGTTTTTCTTTTTCGAAATTTTCGGGATACGAAATTTTTATTTTTGGGGGCAGTTTTAGCGCTTTTATCTTCGATCTGATTCTGGAGGTCTTTTTTGAAAATTCGGGAAATCTTTTTTCCCTCAAAAAATTTCGCAGCAGTTCGATTTTCCGCTTTCTGGAAATGCCCAGCGACATTATGTTTCTGATTTCGCGTGATTCTATCAGTTCTGCCACCGTCAGATTTTCCCTTTTCGAAATTTCATAGAGGTTTTCCGCGATTTCCCGCATTTTGTTTACGGACGGTTTCAGCGTCTCAAGAAAATCCGAAAGGGCGGACCTTTCCTTTTTCTCCAGGAGTTTAAGAACAAGTCCCGTTCCGTAGGATATTCTGCCGTCGGCGATTTTTCTTTCGATATCTTCCGGAAATTTTATCATTTTCGTTTCGCCAGATTTTTTATCAGCCAATATTTTATCGCCCTGAAAAGATGCCCCCGCTTAATCGCCCCTTTATAGACAATTTCGCATTTTTTTTCAAGTTCTTTCAGGGCAAGTTCTTTTTTCCCGTCGGGAAGATTTTTGAGGATTTTTCGAATCGAATAAATTCTGAATCTGTCCATCACCGGAAATTTTTTTGAAAGTTGTCTGTGCCCTCCGCGTTTTGTTACGAGTTTTTCGGGAATGTATCCGATTTTGTGTTCCGCCGCGATTCGCAGCCACAGGTCGTAATCCTCACAGACGGGCATTTTCTCGTCGAAAGAGTATTTTTCAAGAATTTCCCGGCGAATCATCGCCGAGGATGGGGATATTATGCAGAGTTTCAGACATTTTTCGAAAATGTCGCCGCCGGATTTGGAATGGATTTTTTTCTGATTGAGGAATTTGCCGTTTCTTATCCAGAGTTCGTCCGTATAACAGAGTGGATATTCGGGATTTGTTTCCATAAACAAGAATTGTTTTTCGAGTTTGTTTTTTCCCCACAAATCGTCATCGTCGAGAAAACAGATGTATCTGCCTGAACTGCCCGCGGCTCCGGTGTTTCTCGCCGCGCTGATTCCGGCGTTTTTAAGAAACAGATATTTAACGGGATATTTAGCCGCCGCTTCCGCCGTGCCGTCGGTCGAACCATCGTCGACAAGGATTATCTCGAAGTCGCGGAAAGTCTGGGCGAGAACGCTTTTTACCGCTTCTTCGGCGAATTTCCTCCGGTTTCGGGTTGTTATTATCGCGCTAACTGCCGGCACAGGTTTTCTATTTTTTCTGAATTCACTTTTATGAAATTCAGCATGGAATCGGTTATGTAATAAAAAAAACGGAGTTTTAGTTTTTTGCCCGCCTCAGCCACATAGGCGGTTTCCATATCGATAATATCAAAGCACCTTTCTTTTAGCGCTGCGAAGATTTGCGGTTCGGCGAAAATGGAAGGGGTTGTGTAGACATTCGCTTTCCCAAACCCAGCCGCAGGAGTGAGTTTTTTTATGCGGTTTGTTTGTTTTAGGGTTTTCAGCGGGTTTTTTATGAAGCGCGAGAAATTTTCGCCGCCGGCCCAGCCTGCCCCCGTGCAGATTTCACCCGGAATGGGTTCACTCCCCACGCTTCCCGCAAAACCGAAAAAGGTTATTTCTCTGATGCCGGCTTTTTTCAGAAAAAGAACGCAGTCTCCGGCGGATGTCCCGGTTCCGCAGTCGAGAACAATGAATTTTTTTGTTTTTCCCCGTCCGGAATATCCCCGAAAGATGTGGAATTTTATTCTTTGCCTGCGTGTCAGTTGCGACAAAAAAATTTCGGCTATTTTCCCGATTGGGCTGATAAACGCGATTTCAGATATCATTGGCTTCCAGAATCGGTTTTGCCCGGAGTTTTTTCTTTTCCGCTACGATTTTTTTCAATTTCAGAATTTTTTCCTTTGCCCTTTTGGACCTTTTTCTTTTCTGTCTTCTTATTTTGCTGATTTCTTTCATCTTCGCGCTTTTCGCGCCGAGAATTTTCTGCTCGATTTTTTCTGCGAGAATTCTTCGGGCGAGGAATCTGTTGAGCGCCTGCGACCGCGACTTCTGGCATTTCACTGCAATTCCCGAGGGTCTGTGCTTCAGAAAAACGCAGGTCGAGGTTTTGTTGACTTTCTGCCCGCCAGGGCCCTGTGATTTTATGAACTTTTCGGAAATGTTTTCTTCGCGGATTTTAAGTTTCCGGAATTTTTTCTTCAGCTGCGCGATTTTTTCAGGCGATACCGTCATTTGAAAATCGTGTAGATTCCGCCTGCCACCATCGCTAAGCCGAATATTTTTCTCAAAAGATTCCCGTCGATTGAGCATGCGATGCGGGCTCCCAAAAGCCCCCCGAAAAAAAATCCGAGACAGATGCCTGCCGCAATGTCGGCAATGACAAATCCTTTTTTGTAGTATGTCCATGCCGCCAGAAGCCCGATGGGCGGAACCATCAGGGCGAGAGTTGTGCCCTGCGCCTGATGCTGGGAAAGGTGAAATATATAGAGAAGAGCCGGAATTATGAACAACCCGCCGCCGATTCCGATAAGACCACTGATTGCCCCGACCAGAACCCCGAAGATTACATAAATCGCAAAATTAAGCATTTTTGCCTCCAGACCGAGATACGGAAATTTACTACTGTATGGTTCCATTCCTTTTACAAATATTGGGCAATGTAGGACTCGAACCTACGACCCCCGGCTTGTAAAGCCGATGCTCTCACCAACTGAGCTAATTGCCCGAAATTCCCTTTTGCGCAGATTTTAATTGTATTAAATTTTTGCTAAAATACAAAACTATGAGAAGAGAAAGAGAGAACATCATTCTCATCGAGGTGGACAGAGACGAGCACCGCGCCGCAGTTTTGTACGGCAAAAAGGTTTATGAACTTATTATAGAGCGGACAAACGAGCCGTCCAAATTGGGGAATGTTTACAGCGGCACGGTCAGGTCGGTGAAAAAGTCTATAAACGCTGCTTTTGTTGATATAGGAATAGGAAGAAACTGCTTCCTTCCTCTTTCCGAATGTCCCGCGGAAGTAAAGGAAGGAAGCCCTGTGTTCGTTCAGGTTTCGAAGGACGAAATCGGCGCCAAGCCAGCGCGGCTTTCGGGTTACATTTCAGTGCCGGGGCGGTTCATAATATATATGCCGAATTCCAGCAGGGGCGGAGTATCCCGAAATATTGCCGACCGCGGAGAAAGGATGCGCCTCAGGGAAATTCTGAATTCCGTCAAGATGAATTTTGGCCCGGCATGGATTTTGAGAACCCAGGCTGAGGGCGGAAGTCAGAAGGAAATTTTTGCCGATGCGCGGCATCTCGTTGAAATCTGGAA
The DNA here is from genome assembly GCA_021161565.1 of Elusimicrobiota bacterium. GTDB lineage: Bacteria > CG03 > CG03 > CG03 > CG03 > JAGHAK01. Next base: position 15,732 of record JAGHAK010000075.1, read on the forward strand.
ACAAATAAAGAAGGCGATGGAAAACAAAAAAAGTCCCGGACTTGTTTTTTGCCTTGAGGATTTTACTGTGAAAGTCATTCGCGAGGCGCTCAATTCGAAAACAACCGGCATTTTTGTGGAGCCGAAAGAGGAGTTCGTAAAAGCGAGACACTACATAAAAAAAATAGCGCCGGAAAAGTTGAAGATTCTGAAGTTGAACAGAGAGAAAAAAAACGTTTTTAGTATTTTCGGCGTGGAGGATGTCTTGCGGGGCCTCACGCGCCCCCGCGTCGCGCTTCCGTCCGGAGGCGAGATTGTCATTCAATCGACCGAGGCGCTGACGACAATAGATGTCAATAGCCGCAGGTTTGGAAAGAATGTTCCGCGGGAGAAAGTGGCTTTTGCCGTAAACAGGGAAGCGGCAAGAGAGATAATGAGACAAATCCGTTTGAGAAATATCGGCGGAATTATCGTTTGCGATTTGATAGATATGAATGCCCCTTTACAAAAAAAGGAGATATTTGATATTATGACAAGAGAGGCGGAATTTGACAGAGCGAAGATGGAAGTTTTCCCGCCGAATAAATTGGGTCTTGTTGAGATAACAAGGCAGCGCCTTGAGGACAACATTCTTGAAAAAATCACATCGAAGTGTTCGCATTGCGAGGGTTCGGGCAGGGTTCTCTCGCCTCTTACGATGATGATAAGGATAAAAAGGCATATTCTCCGCAACCGCGGTTTTTTTGGCGACGCGTATCTCAATCTGTTTGTTCATCCGACTGTTGCGGAAAAGTTCGATGAAGACTCCGTGGAAGAACTGGAAAAAATGACAGGAAAGAAAATAAGAATCCGCGCCGATTTCAAGATTTCGGAGCAGGAATTCGAACTGAAATAATGGCAGGGAAGAAGGCTTTTACTCTCGTGGAACTGATGATTGCGATGACAATCATCGCGATGCTCGCTTCAATTGGCATTCCGAAATTCGCCAATATGATTAAAACAAGCAAACAGTCAACGGCGAAGCACAATCTTGGCGTGCTGCGTTCGGCAACGAACATTTATTACGGCGAAAATACCGGCATCTGGCCGTGGGAAAACACGGATGTCGGCGGAGATTACAAGGAACTGAGCACCATAGAATCCTATGACTCCAATGCGCTGGTGCCGAAGTATCTGAATGAATTTCCCAAATTTGACAGCGGAATTAGAGATAATCCTCTAAACGGGAAAAATACTGTTTGCGTTGCGGATGACGGCGGAACATACGATTATTACGGAAGGTGGACATCAGGCAACAGCAATGTATGGATTTATGTAAAAAAGAAAGGTTGGTATATAAATACGGAGGACACCGACACAAAAGGCGCGGGGATACACACATGGTAAAAGAAACCGCTTATATTGTAGACAGAGACGAAAAATTTGTTGAACGGCTGAAAAATATTATAGGAAACGACTACATTATTTCTACTTTCAGCGAGCCGGGCGACGCCGTTGATTTGATTTTGAAAAAAAAGCCTGACATTGTGATTACGGAACTTCTTTTCCCGTCGCTCGACGGGATAAATTTCGTCGCATCCCTGAAGGAACGGTGTGCGGAATCCCCGATTGTGGTGGTGACCAAATTGCCTGTCACGGGAAAGTTCGCGTCGATTTTCGAAATCTCGGATTGTTGGGGCAAAAATCTTTCCGATGACGAACTCTACGAGAGGATAAAGAAGGCGTCGGGATGGAAGAGAAAAAAGGTTTCTCCTCCGGCTCTTCCCATAATCACGGAAGGAGCGATTGGCACAGCTGTAAAAAACTTGCTTGACGAAGTTTACGAGGAGAAAAAAAATCTCTGCCTGAGATATATGGGCGAAAAGAATTACGCCCGGGCGATTGAGATCGCCGCTTTTCTGAGACGCGTTTTCCCGACGGACCTGAGAACGCAGGGTCTGATAAGGGAAATTATCCTCTCCCCCGATGTTTCGGCGACCGCGGACAATCAGACGACTTTTTCGATGCCGGCTGAAGAGATAAACGCTATTTTGAGGGAAAACAGGGATGCTCATTCGAAAAACGACCTTCCCAAAATGCTCGACTGCGCGAAAAAACTTCTTTTGGGCGAGGATGTGAAAAACGGAGTCAGAATTTTGAGAGAAATTGTGGTTTTTTCAGAGGAAAATCCTTTTCTCGCCGAGCAGGTTGTTATAAAGAAAGAGGGCGCGAAACTGCCCTTGAGCGAAATAATCTGTGGTGTGTCGCTGTTTCTGAGTTTTTTCCTGTTTCCGTATGAGTTCGCGGGCATCGCGATTGTTTCGGGAATATGGTCGCTCGCGAAAAAGTCGAAAAAAGTCGCGAGGTTTGCTATACCCATGGCAGTTGCGGTTATAGGTTTGAATCTCGCCCATTTTCCCATGCTTTCGGGAATGATTGAAAAATGGTATGCCCAGCGTCAGGCGGAAAGGGCGTTCAACGTTTCTCCAAAATTTTTCAGGCCTGGTTCAGAAATGCTTCTTGTCAGATACAGGGTTAAAAAATACGGGCCCGTAAAAATAACAGTGTCTTCCGGAAGGCAGCATGCGACGATTATAGACAATCCGTCTCACGAAGCCGGCACTTTCACGGTTCAGTGGAACGGCAAAGCCGACGACGGCTCTTTTATTAAAAACAATTTTTACATCAAAATGATTGCCGCCGGGCGCGAATACAGGGGAAAAATCTACGTCGGCAAATAGATGGCATCTTACAGAAGAAGGCATTATCTGATAAACAAAAAGTATCAAATCAGATACACGATTTACATTTTAGCTTCGATGATTGCCGTGGCGGTTCTGATTTCCGCGGTGACTTTTTCGGTAATTTATCCGATGCTTTCGGCGAAACTTTCGAAAGCCGTCACCGAGGCGATTTCGAAGGACATATCAAGGGGATTGCTCATAACTTATTGGACGGGTGTTGCGGTGCTGATTGCCGTTGCGGCGGTTTTCGGCATTTTGTTTTCGCACAGAATTGTCGGGCCCATAAACAGAATGACCGCGCTTGTAAATGAAATCAAACAGGGGAATCTTTCGAAAAAAATCATTCTCAGAGAGAAAGACGAATTTTATCCCCTCGCCAACGCCATAAACGATTTGCTCGACGAACTTGACGAGACAGTTGCGGTAAGCAGGCAAAAAATCGGCGAGTTTGCCGAAAACCTCGAGAAAATCAGAGCGCAGTTTCAGCGGAAAAACGCCATCGACAGCGATACAGACAAAAAATTCGAATCGATGATTTCCGACTGTCGCCGCATTTTGTCGGAACTTTCAAAATACAGGACGTGAATCTTTCGTTGCAACATCTCTCGCAGGATGCAGAAAAGTTGAGCGGCAACGAAAGATTGAAAAGAGGGGTTTTTCCTTTTTTGAGAAAAAGGAGAGAAATCATGCTTGAATTGCGAACGAAGTTCGCAATTAGCCCTTTATGAAAATTGGAATTTTTGATTCTGGTGTCGGTGGGCTGACTGTTTACAAAGTGATAAAAAGAAGATTTCCCGCCTGCGATTTTGTTTATTTTGCCGACACGGCTCACTTGCCGTATGGAGACAAATCCGAAAAAACGATTGTCAGGTTCAGCAGGAATATCGCCGGCTTTCTCGTCGAAAACAAAGCGGATTTGATTGTTTGCGCCTGTAATACCGCTTCTTCTGTCGCGGTTTCCCGCATTGAAAGGGAACTTCCCGTTCCGATTTTCGGAGTGATAGAATCCGCCGTCGAGGACGCGGTTTCGGTGGCTCAAAAAATCGCTGTGATAGGGACGAAACTCACCATTAAAAGCGGTTCTTACGAAAGAGAAATAAAAAAACGCGGCAAGGGAATCAGCGTTTTTTCGCTGGCGACGCCTCTTTTTGTTCCGCTGATAGAAGAGGGCTGGTGCGACACGCCTGTTTGCGATAAAGTGATAAAAATATATCTCGATGAAATAAAAAAATGGAAGCCTGAAGCGTTGATTCTCGCCTGCACGCATTATCCGGTTATTAAGAACAAAATTTCAAAGTTTCTGGGCGGAAAGACAAAAATGTTTGATTCCGGTTCGATTGTGAAAACATTGAAAAAATTTGTCAAACCCTGCGTTGGAGGGAAAGGCAAAAGCAGTTTTTTTGTGAGCGACGACCCCGACAATTTTAGGAAAATCGCAAAGAAAGTGATGAATATGAAAATAGAGAAGGTGGCGCTGTGTACAAAATTTCTGTGAAAAGTTTTTTCTCCGCGGCGCATTTTCTGAAAAATTACCGCGGAAAATGCGAAAATCTGCATGGCCACAACTGGGAAGTGACGGCTACGATATCCGGCGAAAATCTGAAAAATGGGCTTCTTATGGATTTCTCCGCGCTGAAAAGAATTTTGAAAAGCCTCCTTGCTCGCTTCGATCACAAATCGTTAAACGAACTAAAAGAGTTCAAAAAAATAAACACGACTTCCGAAAACATAGCGAGAGTTATTTTTCTGGAATTGAAAAAGCAACTGCCGGAAAATGTTTCTCTCGAGGAGGTTGCCGTTTCCGAAACCCCCACGAACCGGGCGAGTTACAGCGAATGAAAAAAGAGGATAAATAATGGAGTGGATAAAAGCGGGAAAGAATAAAAAGAAAGCAGTCGTTCTGCTTTCAGGCGGTCTGGATTCGTCGACGACGCTTTATCTGGCGAAATCACGGGGATGGGATGTTCATTGTCTGATTTTTTCCTACGGTCAGAGGCATTCCCGCGAGGTGAAATCGGCTGTCTCGATAGCGAAAAAGACCCGTTCGTCGTACAGTTTGGTGAATATAAATCTTCCCTGGTGCGGCTCGTCTCTGATAGATAAATCGAAAAAAATTCCGCCGGGAAAAATCGGAAGAGAGAGAATTCCGTCGACCTATGTCCCCGGAAGAAACACGATTTTTCTTTCGTACGCTTTTTCCTTCTGCGAAGCGAAAAAAATACCCGCAATTTTTATCGGAGCCAACGCCGTCGATTTTTCTGGCTATCCCGACTGCCGACCTTGCTATTACAGGGCGTTTAACAGACTTCTTGAGCACGCTTCGGTGGCAGGAGTCAAGATTGTGACGCCTCTTATCAGAAAATCCAAAAGAGACATTGTTCTTTTGGGGCATAAACTCGGGGTGCCTTTCGAAATGACCTGGTCGTGCTACCGCGGCGGCGACAAACCCTGCGGCGATTGCGATTCCTGCCGCCTCAGGGCAAAAGGTTTTGAGGATGCGGGACTTGCCGACCCGCTTGTGAAAACAGATAGTGAATAGCGCGCGCAGGGCGGGCGGTCCGGAAAGAGGCAAACAGAAATTGGACGGAATATGAAAGGCAAAATTTCGGAAATTTTTTTTTCGATTCAGGGCGAAGGCCCTTTTGCCGGTCTTCCCTGCTACTTTATCAGGTTTTTCGGATGCAATGAAAATTGTTCCTATTGCGACACGAAATACGCGCTTTCGGGAAAATTCTCGCTGATGACTCCAGGCGAGGTTGCCGGAAAAATAAAAGGCGGATTTCCTGTTGTCATTACGGGCGGCGAGCCGACGGTTCAGACGGATTTTCTGGCTGATTTAGTTTCGAAACTGGAAGGCCGGCGCATTTTTCTGGAGACAAACGGTGCGAACTCCATAAAAAGAATCGCGGAAAAATTCGATTTTATTTCGTTTCATCTGATCCCGCCTCCGACCCGCGGGAAAAAGGAGTTTATAACGGAAATTTCGCGCGTTCGGTTTGGAGTTAAAATCGTGGTCGAGCGGGAAACAAAATTGAAGGAAATTTTCAGTATTGCTCAATTTCTGAAAAATTTCGAAAAGGGGGTTCTGATTTTGCAGCCGCTGTCGTCGAGAAAAAGGATTGTTCCTGCTGCGGCTGAAAAGAGTTTGAGATTTGCTAAGGCGGTTTATCCCGCATTCCCGCGGGTTTTTGTCATTCCGCAGATTCACAAACTCCTTGATTTTAGATGAGGGAATTTGGGATAATAAACAATGGAAAGGGATATAGATAAACCCGAAAGGGAGAAAATAGACGCGATAATTTATTTGAGAGGTTGCAAAATAAAGGGAACGATTTTTCTGCCGCCCGGAGGGCGTCTTTCGGATTTTATCAATTCTCCGGTAAGGCAATTCATTCCTGTGAAGGATGCGGAAATAGAATCGATAACTTCGGACAAATGGTCGTATAATGTCAGGTTTCTCAATCTCAACAAAAATGAGATTGTGACTATTTTTCCGAAAGAGGCGTTTATAGAAAGAGGGAAATTGGCGGACTGATGGGAGGATTTTTATGTCTAAAACAGAAAGAGAAAAAAGTTTGAATGTCGCTCTGGCTGAAATCGAGAAAAAATTCGGCAAGGGGGCGATAATGCGTCTCGGCGACGAGAAATTCCTCGGCAAGGTTGCGGCGATTCCGACTGAAGCGCTTGCTCTCGATATCGCGCTTGGCATTGGAGGAATTCCCCGCGGCAGAATCACGGAGATTTTCGGCCCGGAGGGCGGCGGCAAGACCACGCTTGCGCTTCAGATTATCGCGAATGTCCAGAGAACCGGCGGAGTCGCGGCTTTTATTGATGCCGAACACGCGATGGATCCCGATTACGCTGCGAAAATCGGCGTTGATGTGAAAGCGCTTCTCGTCTCCCAGCCGGATTCGGGCGAACAGGCTCTGCAGATTTGCGATACTTTAATCCGCAGCGGTTCGATAGATGTTATCGTTGTCGATTCTGTCGCTGCTCTTGTGCCAAAGGCGGAACTGGAAGGCGAAATCGGCGATCAGACGGTCGGGCTTCAGGCGCGGCTTATGTCCCAGAGTCTTCGTCGGCTCGCTTCGGCTATTTCAAAATCGAAAACTTCGGCGATTTTCATAAACCAGATTCGGGAAAAAATAAATATGGGTTTCGCTTTCGGCGGGCACGAAACGACCCCCGGCGGCCGCGCTCTGAAATTTTATTCTTCCGTCCGACTGGATATAAGGAGAATAGGTTCTATAAAGTCGGGTTCGGATGTTGTCGGCGCGCGAGTCAAGGTGAAGGTTGCGAAAAACAAAGTCGCGCCGCCTTTCAAGGTCTGCGAATTTGATATTTACTTCGGCAGGGGGATAGTGAGGGAATCGTCCATTCTCGATGTGGCGCTGGCGGAAGGTATTATCAAAAAAACCGGCAACACCTTTATCTACGGCGACAAGAAACTCGGTATTGGAAGGGAAAACGCGGTGGAAGGTCTGATTAAGGAAAAGCAAATCTGCGAAAGAATCGAAAAGGAAATAAGAAAAAAACACTTTGAGGAATCCGCCGCAAAAAAGTAGCAGCGAATTGTGATTGACGCGGAAACAGAGGCGATCCTCGACGAATACAAAAATTTTTGTTTTTCCGAAAGAGGTCTCGCTGGGCTTTCTGTCTATGCGTATCTGACGGATGTAAGGGCTTTTCTCGACAGGGTTCAGAAAAAAGTTTCCGAAATAGAATCCCGCGATGTGAAGGATTTTCTCCGGCAAGTCCGCATCCAATCGACTGCCCGCACGCTTGCCAGAAAAATCTGCGCTTTGAAGAGTTTTTACGAATTTCTTATAGAAGACGGCATTGTCTCCCGAAATCCCGTCTCGACTATTCGCACGCCCCGTCTCGAAAAAAATCTTCCGGAAGTTCTCTCAACAGACGAAGTGGAGAGAATTATTTCTGTGGCTGGAAAAATGAGAAGCGCCGCGCGAAACCGCGCTATTGTGGAGACTCTTTACGGAGCAGGGCTTAGAATCAGCGAACTGACGAATTTGAAGGTGAAGGATGCGAATCTGAATGTCGGTTTTCTCAGGATTCAGGGCAAAAGGGGACGGGAAAGAATTGTTCCCGTGGGCCGCCCCGCCAGAGAGGCCATATCGAAATATCTGGCCGGCCGCAGGCCGGGCGAAAATGATTTCCTTTTCCCAAATCCCTCCGGCGGCAGGTTTTCCAGAATGGGCGTGTGGAAAATCGTGAAAAGGCTCTGCCACGCCGCGGGAATAGAAAGAAAAATCACTCCGCACACTTTCAGGCATTCTTTCGCGACGCATCTTTTGCAAAACGGAGCGGATTTAAGAAGCATTCAGGAACTTTTAGGACATATTCAGATTGCCACTACACAGATTTACACACATCTTTCACAGAAAAGACTGAAGCAGATACACAAGCGTTTTCATCCGAGGGCGTAGAATCGATGCAGACAAAATTCGCCTTTGGCGGCGGATCCCTTCTTTTTTTTTGCGCGGGAATTTGGTAAAAAATATCTCGGAGGGTGATATGAGATTCGTTTTTGTTATTATGATTTTGTTTTCGCTTTTTTCCTGTAAACACAAAAATCCTGTCGCCGAGATTGTCACCGAGAAAGGAACGATTGTCTGCGAACTTTACCCGAAGGAAGCGCCGAAAACGGTGGAAAATTTTATCAGGTTGTCGAAAAAAGGTTTTTACGGCAATCTGACTTTTCATAGAGTCGTTCCGGATTTTGTCATTCAGGGCGGGGATCCCAAGGGAAATGGCACAGGCGGTCCGGGATACACTCTTCCCGCCGAAATTTCGCCCAATTTGAGGCATATCGCCGGCGCCCTCGCGATGGCGCGCCTGCCGGACAGGATTAATCCCGAGAGAAGGTCGAGCGGGAGCCAGTTTTACATCTGCCTGAAAGACAATTTTTTTCTTGACGGAAAATACACGATTTTCGGAATGGTTGTAAGGGGAATGGATGTCGTCAGAAAAATCGCGGTTGGCGACAGGATTTTGAAAATCAACATAGAATAGTGGATTATTTTCGTTATCGAGAAGACGAACTTTTTGCGGAGGACGTTCCGCTGAAATTTCTCGCCGGCAGATTCGGCACGCCGCTTTATGTCTATTCGAAAAAAACGATTGTCAGACATTTGAGGGCGTTCAAAAGAAGTTTTTCCGTCTTGAATCCGTTGATATGTTTCGCCTATAAAGCGAATTACAACAGAAAAATTCTTGAAATTATGAAAAAAGAGGGTTTCGGAGCCGACTGCGTTTCGATGGGAGAACTGAAACTCGCGAAGAAGATAGGTGTGCCTTCCTCGAAAATCGTCTTTAACGGCAATGGCAAGACGGAAGAGGAAATCGAGATGGCGGTTGGGATGAAAATAAAAATGTTTAATGTCGACAGCGTCGAGGAACTTCTTACGATTTCCCGCATCGCCCGGAAAAGAAATACGCGCGCGAATATCGCTTTCAGGGTAAATCCCGAAATTGAAGTTCCCACGCACCCGCATATCGCCACAGCCCTGAAACAGTCGAAATTCGGCATACCTCTTGAAGACGCATTTTCTGCGTACGAATTAGCGAAACAGATTCCGTCTATCGCGGTTTTGGGAGTCCATTTTCACATAGGTTCGCAAATTACCGAAGTCGGTCCATTTCTGAAAGCCCTGAGAAAAACGTCGGCATTCGTCAGAAAACTCGGCAGGCGCCGAATACCCGTGAAGTTTTTGAATATTGGCGGCGGGATAGGGGTTAGGTACCACAGGGAGTTGCCCGCGGACCTCGACACATACGCACGCGAGTTTGCGAAGTGTTTGAAAATACCCGTTAAAATAATTATGGAGCCGGGCAGGGCGATAATCGCCAACGCGGCGGTCTTGCTTGCCAAGGTGGTCGCGACGAAAAAAACCCGTTACGGAAATTTTGCCGTGGTGGACGCCGGGATGAACGATTTGGTTAGACCCAGTATGTATGGCTCTTATCACGAAATAGAGCCGGTAAAAATTTTTGAAGACAGAAAGAAAACGAAATATTCCGTTGTAGGTCCTGTTTGCGAGTCGGGGGATATTTTCGCGAAAAAGGCAGCGCTTCGTCAGGTTTTTGCCGGCGAACTTCTTGCGTTTCGCAGCGCCGGCGCCTACGGATATTCGATGAGTTCCAACTACAATTTGCGTTCCCGTCCCGCGGAGGTTCTTGTGGACGGAAAAAATTTTATCGAAATCAGAAAAAGAGAAAAAACAGAGGATTTGATATGAAGACAATTCCGTTTGTGAAAGCGCAGGCTTCGGGAAACGATTTCATCGTGTTAAAGGACCGGCTAGATTTGATGAGAAAGAGCACCGTGAAAAAACTATGCGACAGAAAATTCGGCATTGGCGCGGACGGGGTTCTTTTTGTTTTTCCCACTGATGTTGCGGATTTCAGATTTGCTATTTTAAATTCCGATGGCAGCCATCCGAAGATGTGCGGCAATGGCGCGCGGTGCGCGGCTGTTTGGGCGGCAAAATATCTGAAGCCCGGAAAGAAGAATCTGAAAATCGAAACGGATGCCGGAATGATTTCGGCAAGAGTTTTCAAAAATTCTTCGCGCGTCGAGATTCCCCGACCGAAGCGGTTCAGGGAAAATTTTGCGATTACTGCTGCGGGAAAAGTTTTCAAAGCAAATTTTGCGGTTGCGGGCGTGCCGCATGCGGTTTTATTTCTCGACAATATACAAAATATCGATGTAGGAAAATTCGGTCGTCTTATCAGATTCCACAGAGAGTTTGCTCCGGCCGGAGCAAATGTCGATTTTGCGAAGATTTTGAGCCGAACCAGCATAAAAATCCGCACTTATGAGCGCGGCGTCGAGGGGGAAACTCTTTCTTGCGGGACAGGGGCCACCGCGGCCGCGTACATAGCGAACAGGATTGGTTTGACAGGGAACATTGTGAAAGTTGACACGAGAAGCGGCGAAACTCTGACTGTCGAGATTTCGGAGGAAAGAACCTTTCTGACCGGTCCCGCGCAGATTGTCTTTGAGGGAAAAGTAAGAGGATTAATAAGGTGATAAGATGCGGAAGTTTGCCAGTTTCGCATTGTTGTCTTTTTAACTTATCACCTTAAAAAAGGAGGGAAATAATATGAAATTCGAAGGCGCATGGACGGCGCTTGTGACGCCGTTTAAGGAAGACGGTTTGATTGACTGGGACGGACTCAAAAAAAATGTCGATTTTCAGGTCAGGGAAGGCATTTCCGGTCTTCTGCCGATGGGAACAACCGGCGAATCCCCGACTCTCAGTCATGAAGAACACAATGAAGTCAATAAAAGGGTTTTCGAATTTGCCGGCGGAAGGTGCGGAGTTCTCGCTGGCTGTGGTTCCAATTCGACGAGCGAATCGATAAAATCCGTCGAAGCCGCGAGAAATGCGGGTATCCGCGCGGCTTTGATAATAGACTGCTATTACAACGGGCCTTCCTCGTTTGAGTTGAGGACGAGGCATTATGAAGTCATTGCGAAAAAATTCCCCGATGTGAGTTTTGTTCCGTACATCATTCCTGGGAGAACCGGCTGTGAAATGTCCGCGCATGATCTCGCCTTGCTTGCCGCAAACTGCCCGAATGTTCCGGCTGTGAAGGAAGCGACAGGGAACATCGAAAGAATGGAAATTGAAGGAAGAATTCTGCCTGCTGATTTTTCCATTCTATCTGGAGACGACGGGATAACTTTCGAAATGATGGCTTCCCCGAAAATCAGGGCGAAAGGGGTCATTTCGGTTATGACGAATCTGACGCCTGGAGCAATAAGCCAGATGTGCAGGTTTCTTCTCGAAGGCAAACCCGGCGCCGCAGAGGAAATCCATAAAAAACTGAAACCGCTTTTCGATGTTATTACCGTTAAAGTGAAACGGAGTGTTTCCATAAAAGGCATATCTTACGCGGTTGTGGACAAATTTAGGAACCCTGTGCCTATAAAGACGATGATGAACGGTCTCGGTTTGCCTGCCGGAGCGATGAGGAATCCTCTCGGTAAAATGACTCCGGCGGGTGTTTTGATTGTGCGCGACGCCCTTAAGACGGTCTGGAAAATGAGCCCCGAAGTTTTAAAGCCAATCGAAGATTTTTACGGCATCAGTGTCGAAAAGAGATTGAACGACGATTCCGTATGGGAATCTCTTTGCGAAAAAGTTTGAAGGCAGAAGGGGGTCTGATGCTGAATATTTGTATTTCCGGAGCCGCAGGCAGAATGGGCGCGGCATTGATAGAAGCGAGCAGGGAAAAGGACTGGATTAGGATTTCCGGTCTTCTGGAAAAAGAAGGCAGTCCCGAAATAGGGCGCATTGTTTCGGGAGTGGAAATTGTTTCGGATGTAAAAAAAGCGGTTGACGGATGTGACTGCTTTATAGAATTCACGACCCCTTCCGCCACGCTAAGTCACATCTCCGAAATCGATGTTCCCGCTGTTGTCGGCACGACGGGCTTTACGTTTGAGGGAACGAAAAAACTCGGAAAACTGTCGGAAAAAATTCCGATTGTTTTTTCGCCCAATATGAGTCTGGGAGTGAATCTGCTTTTTTCGTTGGTGAAAACAGCAGGGAGAAAACTTTCGGGATATGATATCGAGATTGTCGAGGCGCACCACAACAGAAAAAAAGACGCCCCCAGCGGCACCGCCCGCAGAATAGCCGAGATACTGAAAGAACTGGGAGATTATGAATTAGTCCACGGCAGAAACGGCAATATAGGAGCGAGAAAGAAAAACGAAATCGGAATACACGCTGTCCGCGCGGGAGACATTGTCGGCGAGCACACTGTGATTTTTGCCGGTGCAGGAGAATGTTTTGAACTTTCTCACAGGGCTTATTCGAGGAGTTGTTTCGCCGAAGGCGCTCTTTTGGCGGCGAAGTGGGTCGCTTCCGCCCGCCAGCCAGGGCTCTACACAATGGCGGATGTGCTGGAAATAGAATAAAGAGGAAAGACGCATTCGCTTATTCAGACTGGTGAGTGGATTGAAGGGATAAAAGAGGAGTATATCCGCCCAGCAAAATGCGGGCTTGACAAAAGCAAACAGTGGCCGTCGGCATAAATCCTGTCAGGGATTCTTCTTCTTCGGGCAGGGCTTATATAATTTCAAGACTTTTCGAAAAACGGGGAAAACTTTTTGTCATATCCGAAAGTTCCGATGATGCGGAGATTCTGGTCTCGGATTTGTCCGCTTTTGGCGTTCCTTTCATCCGTTTTTCCCGGAGAAACGAAAATCTCGCGGAAACCCTGCTTTTTCTAAACAGAGGCGAAGACGGAATAATCGTTGCTGATAGAGATTCACGAGTTATCAGAGTAAAAACGCCGGAGCAATTCGCGAAGAGCGTTTTTGTAGAAAAAGGCGCAGATTTTTCCCCACAGACTCTTGCCGCAGAACTTTCCGGCTCCGGGTTTGAAAAATCGGATTTTGTTTTCGAGCGGGGAAAATTTTCTCTTCGGGGGTCGGTCCTGGATTTCTGGGATTTTGTCTCGCCTCGGCCTGTCAGAGTCAATTTTGGAATTTCGAAAATAAAGAAGATAAAATTTTTCGACCCGGACAGCCAGATTTCGGACAGAAATACCGACAGAGTTTTCATTTTCAAAAATCCGCTCGGCAAGAGAGCGATTTTATCGTTTTTGCCGGATAGTTTTGCGCTTGTTTTTCCCGATACGGTGGATATAAAAGAGAAGAAATTCGAAAAATTCGTCTTTACGCCTTCGGGAGAAGATTTTTTCATCCGCCGCGCAGCGGTTTATAACGGGAATGTGGAGATTTTTCTGAATGACCTGCGCAATTTTGAGAAGAACGGATTTGAGGTTTCCATTTTCTGCGAAAGTCCCGAATCGAAGGATTATCTCGAGGGTATCATTTCGTCCCAAATTTCTCTTAAAGTCATCTATTTTATCAAACCTTTTTCAGGCGGTATCGTTGACTGGCGAAACAGGAAAGCTTATTTGAAAAGTAGCGAGATTTTCGGATTCGGCGCGAAACTGAAAGAAGTTGAAAAAATTGCCCGAAGGAAGATTCCTCCAGGCGACCTTCTTTACAAAAAGGGGGATTTTATCGTTCATTCCGATTACGGAATCGGTGAATTCCGGAAATTGAGCCGTTTTGAAATAAAAGGCAAGTTCGTGGATTATATCACGATAAAATACGCCGACGGTATCGCGCATATTCCACTTGAGGAATTTTCCAAACTTCACAGATACAAATCTTCGCCGGGCGTAAAGCCCGCGTTGTCCCGTCTCTCGACGAGGGATTTTGAGGCGAAAAAAAGAAAAATTTCGAAGGAAACAATGAAAATCGCCGCGGAAATCCTCAAGGTCAACGCAAAAAGAAAAAAGATCGACGGAATTGCCTTTACCCCCTCTCCGGCCGAAAAGGCTTTTGCGGGGCAGTTCCCCTATGACGAGACATCCGATCAGAGGGAAGCGATAAGAAGAATTTTGAGCGAAATGGAAAAGCCCCATCCGATGGACCATCTTCTCTGCGGCGATGTCGCCTTCGGCAAGACGGAAGTGGCGATGCGCGCGGCTTTCAGAGCCTGCTGGAACGGATATCAGGTTCTCTGCGTTGTTCCCACCACTGTTCTCGCCCAGCAGCATTTTTTTGTTTTCAAAGAAAGGTTTAAGAATTTTCCCATCGAAATAGATGCTCTTTCGAGATTTACGAGAAAAGAGAGAGACAGAATCATTAGGGATGTCGCTAATGGAAAAACAGACATTCTCATAGCGACTCACGCCGCTTTCGGAAAAGAGGTGCGGTTTCCCAAATTGGGACTTTTGATTATAGACGAGGAGCACCGCTTCGGAGTCAGGCAGAAAGAGGAGATAAAGAAAAAATATCCAGCGGTGGATGTTTTGTCGATGTCCGCCACGCCCATTCCCCGAACGCTTTCGATGGCGCTTTCCAGAATTCTTTCGCTTTCGATTATAGAGACCCCTCCGGTGGGCAGGGTAAAAACGCAGACCTATGTCGGCAGGTATAAACCGGCAATCGCGAGGGAAGCGATTATGCGGGAGATACATCGCGGCGGTCAGGTCTATTATGTTTTCAACAGAATTTCCGTTTTGAAAGAGGTTTGCGGGGAACTGAAAAAAATGTTTCCGCATCTGTTGATAGAAATAGCCCATGCGAAAATGTCCGCAGAGAAACTTTCCCGGAAAATGCTTGATTTTGCGGCGGGAAAATTCGATATTCTTCTCACCACCTTGATCATACAGTCGGGTTTGGATATTCCGTCGGTAAACACTCTTATCGTTCGCGGCGCGGAGCTTCTGGGCCTGGCACAGATGTATCAGCTGAGGGGCAGAATAGGAAGGGGCATGAGAAAGGCTTATTGTTATTTTTTTTATGGCGACCTCGTGCCGACAGCAAGGAAAAGAATAGAGTTTTTCCAGGAATTTGACGACCTGTCGTCGGGTTTTCGCCTCGCGATGAGGGACCTCGAAATGAGGGGAGCGGGCAACATTCTCGGACCGCAACAGCACGGCTATATTAAGCAGATAGGAGAAGAACTTTATTTCACGCTTCTCGAAAAAGCCATAAGCAAACTGAAGGGAATTCCGCAGCCAAGGCGCTGCGAGTTAAAGTTCATCACAGGAGGCAGATTCATTCCGCAGCAATATGTGGAAAGTCAGGATGAAAGATTCCGTTTGTATATTCGTCTTTCGAGAATAACGACCGAAACCGCTTTGCTGGAGTTCGAAGATGAACTCAAAGACAGATTCGGAAACCTGCCGCCGCCTGTCGCTGAACTCATAGACGCGACCCGGCTCGGGATTGTCGCGCGGACAGCAGGCATTTTTCGGATAGAAGAAGCGCCGAATGGTTTTATACTGGAAAAGGCGGGTGGTTCTTTGCCTTTTCGCTTTTTCGCAGGGAGCGTTCGGGAACTGACGGAAAAAATAAAAAAAGACAAAAGAAAGTAAATTAACGCATCGCAAACAAACTATTGACAAAAGAAAACAAAATTTGTAACTTGACAAAAGAAAGCAAAGGAAAATTCTTGGTAAGAATAGAAATTGCCTATTGACAAAAGAAAGCAATAGATGTAAAATCATAAAGTGAGCGAAAAGATGCAAAAAGAGATAATGAATGTTTCGGAACTTGCCGTATATCTCGGCGTCAGCCGGTCCAAGATTTATAAATTGATAAGGGAAAAGAAAATTCCTGCCTCGAAAATAGGGAGGCAGTATAAATTTTCAAAGCAGGTTGTCGACGCATGGTTGAAAGAAAACATAATCACGGCTCCATCGCCGATGCCGTTGTTTCAGAAAAAAAAATCCGAAGATACCTATCGGCCGATAGGTAAGAAAGGAGGTGAGGAAAATGGCAGTGAAGAAAAAGGCAAAGAAGAAGGTGGCAAAGAAAAAAACAGCCAAGAAGAAGGTAGCGAAGAAAAAAGTCGCTAAGAAAAAGACAGCAAAGAAAAAGAAAAAGAAGAAGTAAGGAGGTTGAGCCATGGCTCAGAAATTGGTTAAACTCGGCTTGAAGAGAGTAAAGAACACTCTCTATTACATCGGCAAAGATGGCAATGTTTGGGCAGCGCCTATGGCGAGAGCCGGAAAGAAGGGCGGTAAAGCCAAAAAAGTCGCCGATGCCGGTGTGAAGAAAGAATCTGGCTATCTCTACTTCCTTGACAAGGACGGAGATGTGGCGAGAGCCAAGATGGCGCGCGGCGGAAAAAAGAAAAAGAAAGCCGCGAAGAAAAAGAAGAAAGCACCCAAGAAGAAAGCCAAGAAGAAGAAAAAGAGATAACTGAAAAGGTTGTTTCTTTTTATCCCGCCCCCGATTTTATCGGGAGCGGGATTTTTTTTATGCCTGTTTGAAAATTTCGGCAGGCGCGAGTTTTTGTTTTGCGTTTGCGAGAAGTTTCAAAATTTTCCGTCTTTTTGGGGGCGTAAGTTTTTTGACCGCTCCGGGGCGAATCGCAATTTCATCGAGCAGTTTGTAGGGAGCCCCGATTTCTTTTTCGTCCGTCTGTCCCTTCCACAGCCCCGCTGACGGAGGCTTTTCGACGATTTTTTTCGGAATCTTTAGTTTTTTGGCGAGGTCTATTACTTCATTTTTGGTTAAATTTCCGAGGGGAATAATATCGCTTGCTCCGTCGCCAAATTTTGTGAAGTATCCGAGTTTCAGTTCCGTTTTATTGGAAGTTCCGCAGACAAGGCAGTTGTTCGCGTTGGCGAAAAAATACAGAACCGCCATTCTGAGACGCGGTTTTATGTTTGCCAGGGCAATCTTGTTTTTTGTTTTTCCGACCGCTTTTTTGAATTCTCTGTAAACGCCGTCAAGCCGGACGATTTTGTATGGCATTCCCAATTGTTTCGCCAGAAAAACAGCGTCTTTTTTGTCGGCTGCCGCCGATTCGCAGGGCATAATCAGAGCAAGCGCGTTTTTTCCCACCGCTTTTTTTATCAGCGCAGCAGTGACAGCCGAGTCTACGCCGCCGCTCAGTCCCACGACAAAGCCCCGCGCTCCGCTTGCCTTAAGTTTTTTTCTCAGCCATGAGACAATTTTTCTTTCCATTTTATTACCCCTTTATTCCATCGCGGAATTTTGATAGAATTATAGCAAAGGGAGTCTGTTTATTTCAATGGGAGTTTTCAATGGATAAAATCCTTATTGTGGAGGATAATCCCGACAGCGCCGAGGTGCTGAGGGATATTCTTGTAAAGGAGGGGTATTACTGCGACATTGCCGCCACAGGAAAGGAGGCGGTTTTGATGGTTTCTACTTCCCGGTACAGTTTGATACTTCTCGATGTGATGCTGCCGGATATAAGCGGCTTTTCCCTTCTTGAAAAGTTCAAGGCAGAGGCTTTTACGAGCATGGTTCCCGTTATTCTGCTTACCGCTCTTGATGACACGAAATCCCGAATCAAAGGCTATAATCTTGGCTGCAGCGATTTTGTTTCGAAGCCATATAATCATTTCGAACTCATAGCGAGAGTAAACAACCACATAAGGCTGAAAAATACTCTCGAGGACCTCGAAGACACCAACAATGTTTTGTACACCCTCGCCGCGACGATAGAGGCAAAAGACCCCTACACGAGAGGGCATTCCCAGCGCGTGGGAAAATTTTCCTATCTTCTGGCAAAGGAACTCGGGTGGAAAGAATCAGAATGCGTAAAAATCGAGCGTGCGGGGCTTCTTCACGATATCGGGAAAATAGGCGTGCCGGATTATATTCTGACAAAACCTGGCAAACTTACGGATGAAGAATTCGAGGTGATGAAAACCCACCCCGTTTTAAGCGCGCAGATTTGCAAGTCCCTTTCGAGGCTGCGGGATGTTATTCCGATGATAAAACACCACCACGAGAGAATAGACGGCAACGGATATCCCGACCGCCTCGCTGGAGAAAATTTGCCGCTTGGCGCGAGAATTATGGCTGTTGTGGACGCGTGGGACGCAATGACCTCAGACAGGGCTTACAGGAAAAAAATGCCGGAAGGCAAAGTTTTCGAAATTCTTTCTTCCGGTGCTGGAAGTCAGTGGGACAGAAAAATTGTCGAGAAATTTCTGAAAGTCAAAAAGAACCTTTTTTGATAAATCTTTTCTGCTGCGGATTTATCCCAGATTTTTCATTAGAAAAATCTGTCCTTCGGACCGCCCTATCTCTGATAGGGCGGGGTTAACCCCGCCCTTTTTGCAATATCTTTCATTTTTTATTTTCATTTTTTTGTTATTCATAATTTTCCGCATATTTTTTTATTTTTCATTTCAAAAGGGCGGCCCTATGGGCATTTTTTTCAATTCTATTGAAAAAAATGGGTTTAATCTGCTTATGCGGATAATAGCATAAAAGCCTGAAATCCGTCAAGAGGTATTTCGAATATCCCGTGGGCGACGAGTTTCTCCCCGTGAAAAAATGCTTTGTCTTTTCAGTTTTCCTTTATTTCGTCATACATCTTTTCTACTTTTTCAGGATTCCTCACGACGAGGACGGGGCAGTTTGCCTCGCGGAGGATTCTTTCTCCATCGTCGTAGAAAAGATCCGCTGCCGACAGAAATTCTTTCAAACGCCTCATCACGATCATATCGGCTCCAATCTCGCGGCACTTTCTTCTATTCAGTGTTTGTGTTCGTTGCATGATTCCGCCGTCGTCAATTTTCCACTCAGGTAATCGTCGAGTGCCTTCCCGACGGTTCCGCTGGTGCCCGTAACGGCTTTCACGCCGAGACGCTCGAACCAATCAATCGCGCGCGGACCCATTCCTCCGGCAATTATGACGTTTGCTTTTTCATTCGCGATATATCGCGGCGCCACTCCCGGCTCGTGGCTGGCGAAAAACGGATTTTCTTTTGTTTCGACTTTTTTCACAACGCCCTCTTCGACTTCTGCGAAAACATAATAAGGACACCTGCCGAAATGATGCGCCACCGCGCTTTCAAGCCCTTTGTTTTCTTCGCTTGCAATCGCAATTCTCATTTTTCCCCCTTCTTTTATGCTTTTATCTACTTAAACGGATGTTAGCATATACCAAAAAACCTGTCAACGACAGATTTCGCATCAGTCCCTCAGTTTTTCAACCCTCACCGCCGCCAGAGCCGTAAAAAGAACCCCCACCGTCGCCAGCACGATAAAGGAGATGCTCACTCCGATAAAATGCCTGTTCAGGATGGATGCTTCGGCGAGATTTACCGAATAAGTCATCGGGGAAAGATAGGCAAAAATTTTCAGAGTGGGAGTCAGCGACGAAACCGGCAGAAATATGCCGCTTACGAAAATCAGAGGGAGACGAATGAGGTTCATATAGGTCATCGCGTCGTAGGCTTCTTTCACGATGAGAGAGAGAAACAGGCCGAAAGAGCTGAACGCAAATGACGAGAGAATAACCCACAGAATCAGAAGACCAGCGTTAAAAATCCGTATTTTCACGAAAAACAGCGTTATCGCGCAAATGCTGAGAGTCGTAAATATTCCGAACAGGAAACCCGCGAGAATTTTTCCCAGAACAATTCCGCAATAGGAAATGGGGAACGTATAATAGACGTTGAAAACGCCGGTTTTTCTCTCCAGCATAATCGAAGTGGCTGTCATCGACGTCGTGCCGAAAAAGATGGCCATGGTAAAAAGTCCTCCGAGCATGGATGGAAACCCTGCGGGATTTTTCAGCGAAAATATGAGAACGAATACGAGTGGAAACAGGATTCCCCACGAAATGGTCGCGGGTTTGAAATAATAAGCCCGCACATCCTTCAGCGCGAGATGCAGAATATTTCTTATCTCACTTTTCACGGTCATCCTTCTTTATCAGTTTAACAAACAAATCTTCCAGTTTGTTGCCTTCGGTATTCACCTCGATAACTTTCAGTTTCGTCTCTTTTGAAAATTTGCTGATTTTTTCGAGAGCGCCTGAAACTTCGGCGTTTCTCAGATACAAAAAATTTCCGGAAATCCTGAAATTTTCAAAATATCTCTGTGCCTCGAATTCTACGGGTTTTCCGTCGAACCTCACGGCCAGAATTTTATCGCTCGGAAAAAGTTTTTTTATTTCTTCCATTTTCCCGCTGTAAATTATCCTCCCCTTGTTTATGACGGCGAGATTCGAGCATAGCAACTCTATTTCCTCGAAATAATGGCTCGTGAGAAAAACCGTCACGCCTTTTCCATTGAGCCGCCGGAGAAACCCGTAAACGATGCCGCGCGCTTTGATGTCCAGTCCGATTGTCGGCTCGTCGAGAAAAATTATATCCGGTTTGTGAATCAGCGACGACAGTATCGAGAT
Organism: Elusimicrobiota bacterium; assembly: GCA_021161565.1. Lineage (GTDB taxonomy): Bacteria > CG03 > CG03 > CG03 > CG03 > JAGHAK01. Next base: position 36,175 of record JAGHAK010000075.1, read on the forward strand.
TATCCGCTTTTGCCCTTTTGATAGAAACAGATATTTCGTATTTGTTTTCGAGTTCAGGTTAAATTCGGAAAGATAATTCTTTATGCGTTTTTCCGCTTCTTTCCCGCGGACGCCGAACATTTTCGCTTTGAACTTCAGATTGTCTTTGACCGTCAGATCCGGGAAAAGGTTCGTGGACTCTCCAGTTATTCCGATTCTTTTCTTAATGTAATTGAGATTTTTATTCAATTGCTTGCCGAAAACCGTCACCTGCCCCGATGAAATGTTCGTCAGGCCGGTAAGCATTTTTATGGTTGTTGTCTTGCCGGCTCCGTTGGGCCCGAGAAAACCGAAGAAATCCCCGCCGTGTATGGAAATATCAACACCGTCGACGGCGGTCAGGCCGCCGTAGTTTTTTGTCACATTCTCCGCTCTTATTATCGTTTCGCGCATTTCCCGGAAAATACTCTCCTGCTTCCGCCGTTCGGCCGATAAAGTTTTTTCCCCGTCCGTTTTCGAATCTTTGAACAATTTTATAATTTTTGCGTGAATTTCACAAATGGCCGCGGCTTTTGAAACTATTTTTTCTCGATTTTTTCGATGTCGTCCTTTATCGTCGCCGACACGCAGGACATATCCTCTTCGCTGAAATCCGGACTTTTCTTTTTCTCCAGACCGAAATCTTCGTCGAGCGCGTAGGATAAATCAATTTTTGCGCCGGCTTTTTCCAGAGTTTTCTTCAGGCATCTTTCTTTGCACCCGTCAATGACGATTTTACGCGATATAAAACCCGTCATCTGCCTGAGATTTGAACTTCCGAAACAGCCGTTGACGCCTATCGTCTTGCCGAATTTTTCGTGTTGCCCCATTATGCTTTTCTGCGCGCTCTCGGTTTTACTACTGAGAGCAGAAGATGTTTGACGCTTCATCATATTGCTCCTGACGATAAGCATGCCGACATCTGTAGAACTTTATCCGATATCCTTATTTAATCACGCCTTTTTCTTTGAGCGCCCTTTTCACTTTAGCCCAGATGCCCTCTTTTTTATAGAGTTCTCTGACCGAATTGATGTCCTGAAAAGTAATGGCGTTTCCCAGACACAGATTCGCGCAGGTCGTGCATCCGACGACGCAGTTGTATGGCCTCGCCACTTTCGGTTTGCCATCCACCCAGTCATAAACCTTTTTCCCGCAATTCATGCACATTCCGCAGCCGACGCATTTGTCTTCGTCAATCGTCGGAAACCACTCGACTTTTTCTCTCGGATAACCTTCAATCCACGCCATTTTTCCCCCCATGTTTTTTTCGATAATTTCTTTCACGTCTTCTATTGTGAGAAAACCCCCAGCCGAGACAACTTTCTCGTCGATGACGAGAGCCGGCACCATCATAACGCCGTAGCTCATGATTTTCTGCAGGTTGTCCACTTTTTCGACTTCGATGTCTCTGCTGATGTCGCCGGCCACTTTTCTCACGATTCTTTCAAGCTGCTCACAGCTCGGATAGCCTGTGCACAGGACTTTGATTTTCATTTTTACTCCCGGCTAAAAAAACTTTCCGTAAAACATTCCGCTTGCGGTTGCCATCGCGACGACAAGCGAAATGTAAACCAGCGTTTTTTTCGTTCCTAAAACGCTTCTGCCCAGAGCGGAACCAGCCACAAGCAGAAAAAGTGCGCCCGTCAGATATCATTTAATTTTATAAATAAACCGTTATATTCCGATAGAATCGTCCCCGAAACCGAGGCCACCGTGTATGAGAGAAATTTATTCGCCTTCGCGCCGAAATATTTTATCACCGACTGCTGACTGACGAAACTGGCGATTGCCCCGGCAATAAAAAAAGCAGGGACGAGGCAGAGCAGGACGTGCTTTCTCGCATATTCCTGGCCCATCAGCAGAGCCTCTGCAACCGCTTTCTGTATCGCGATTTTATCAAAAGGTATAAAATACATTGCGAGAAAAACGGAGACAATCAACAGAAATTTATCGCGGTTTTTCATTTTTTCGCCCCGCATCTTTCCCTCAGACTTCCTTTCCTGCGGATTAATGCTCCGTCCGGTAAGTCAGCGTGCGGGGGCAATTCGCTCAATACGCCCCTGATAATTTTGTTTTTAAGCATTCCTGGAGCAGTCCTGTACACAATCCATTTCCCCTCGCGGCGCCGTTCTATCAAGCTGGCCTCTTTCAGAATTCTGAGACTGTGCGAAATCCGCGACTGTTCCATATCCAGAATCCCCGTCAATTCACAGACGCACAATTCTCCTTTCGACAGAATCAGAAAAATGCGCAGCCGCGTTTCATCCGACAGCGCCGCAAATAATTTCAGATATTTTTCCATAATTCCTCCATCGCAATGTCTTCAAATATGAACATATTAACATCTGTTCATTTTTTGTCAAGAGCCGATTTTTGCAGTTTCCCGAAAAATTCAAATGGGTAAGAAACAGTCGAAACAGAAACTATTTCTTGCCCTCAGGTAGTAAATGCTTGACAAAAGATGGATTTGTTTACAATATAACTGAAAATGAACTTCAATAGCGGATTGGCAAAGAGAGTGCTAAAGGGGGCAGAATGAAGGATTTTGCGGAAATTCTGATTATTGGTGGCGGACCGGCGGCGATTGTGGCGGCGTTAACGGCAAGGAAGTATTATCCTGACAGGAGTGTCGCAATAATAAAAGACAGGGAAACAGGGGTTGTCCCCTGCGGCATTCCATATATGACATCGAGTCTGGAGAAAACTGAAAGCAATATTATGTCTTTTAGTCCTGTCGAGAAAGCGGGAGTCAGGATTGTAATTGACGGAGTGAAGCAGATAAAAAGGACTGAAAAAGAAATTGTTACCGGCGGAGGAGAAGTCTATTCCTACGAAAAGCTGATTCTTGCTACTGGGTCTGATCCGATAAAGCCGCCGATAAAGGGAATTGATTTGAAAAATGTTTTTCCCATTTACAAAGATTTCGAATATTTGACGAATATGATAAAGGAAATAAAGGAAAGCAGAAGAATTGTCGTTCTCGGAGGCGGTTTTATTGGAGTGGAATTTGCCGATGAGATTTCCCGTCTGGGCGGCAAAGAAGTGTATCTTGTGGAAATGCAGCCGAGTATTCTTATGAATTCTTTTGACGAGGAATTTGCCGTTCTCGCCCGCGACAAACTTGCCGAAAAAGGCGTGAAAATTTTAACGGGCGTAAAAGTGGAATCGATAGGAGGTTCTTCCCGGGTCGAAAAAGTGCTTCTTTCGAACGGCAAAACCATAGAATGTGACGTCGTTGTCTGCGGACTTGGTGGGGTTCCGAATACGGCTCTCGCGCGCTCGGCTGGTCTCGATATGGGAAAAGGAAAAGGAATATGGGTTGACGAGTATATGAGAACTTCTGACAGAAACATTTTCGCAATCGGCGATTGCGCGGGGAAGAGGGATTTTTTTACGAGACGCGACAATCCCGTTATGCTTGCATCCATTGCGACTGCCGAGGCGCGAATAGCAGGGGCAAATCTTTACGAGCTCAAGGTCGTCAGGGAAATCAAGGGAACGATAGGAATTTTTTCGACCTATATTTCCGGTGTCGTTCTCGCATCGGCGGGTCTTACGGAAGCGAACGCCAAAAAAGAAAATTTTGAGGTTGTTGTCGGCAATTATGAAGGCGTCGACAAGCATCCTGCCGCGCTTCCGGAGAAAAACAAGATAAAAGTTAAATTGATTTTTTCGAAGCAGTCGGGGATTTTGATGGGCGGACAGGTTGCCGGCGGTTTTTCCGCTGGCGAGATTATAAACATTATAGGAATGGGGATACAGAAGAATGTTTCTCTGACGGAACTTGAAACTTTTCAGATGGCGACGCATCCCTATCTTACGCCGCCTCCGACAAAGTATCATCTTGTCGCCGCTGCGCAGGATGCTTTGAGAAATGTCTCGTAACAGTGATGCTGTGAATGAATGTAAGTGGTATAATGTTTGTCCTATGAAGTTTTTTTACGAAAGCGGGAAACTGGACGAAAAATGGATAAAGAATTATTGTAAGGGTAATTGGAAAATTTGCGTAAGGTATCGGATGGAGGAGGCAGGGGAATATCACCCGGATAATATGCTTCCTGATGGAAGCATTGCTAAGGATTTGAAATGAATAGCATAAGAGAAAATGTGAAAAAATTGCTTTCGGAAATTCCTGCCGGGGTTTCTGTTGTTGCCGCAGCCAAGACGAGAACAGATGACGAGATAAATCAGTCGATAGATGCGGGAATAAAAATCATAGGCGAAAACTATATTCAGGAAGCGGAAAGAGTTTTCGAACTTGTCGGAAAAAAAGTTGAATGGCATTTTATAGGGCATCTCCAAAAAAACAAAGTAAAAAAAGCGGTAAGAATTTTTGACATGATTGAGACAGTGGATTCATTTGAACTTGCTTATGAAATCGATAAAAGAAGCAGAACTGAAGGGAAGATAATGTCTGTTCTCGTTGAAATAAACAGCGGGCGGGAACCTCAGAAAGCCGGCGTTTTTCCTGAACAGGCAGAGAACCTTATCAGGGAAATTTCGAAATTCGAAAATATAAGAGTTAGAGGTCTTATGACAATGGGACCTCGTTTCGGCAATCCTGAAAAAGCAAGGCCTTTTTTCAAACAGACAAAAGAGATTTTCGACAGAATTCAAGGTCTTGATATTTCCAATGTTGAAATGAAGTTTCTTTCAATGGGAATGACAAATTCCTACAGAGTTGCGATTGAAGAAGGGGCAAACATCGTTAGAATTGGAACTCTGATTTTCGGCGAAAGGGATTATGATAAGGCTTAATCATATTGCGATTCAAGTGAAAAACAAAAAAGACGAGTTGTTTTTTGCGGAAATTTTGGGAATGAAAAAAGTTGGTGATTTCAGAATTGATTCACATCTTGTCGAGGCAATCTTCAAAAAAAAGAAGGCAGTTGAAGTGGCAACTTTTGTGAAAGGCAATGTTAAAATAGAACTTTTTATAACAGGCAGAAAGGTAGAGCCGTTTTTTAATCATATTTGTCTTGAAGTTCCGGACAAAAACAATTTTGTTGAAAAGTGCGAAAAGTATGGTATTGCAACCACAATTGTGGAGAGAAAAGGCAGGAAACTCTTTTTTGTCAGAGATTTTTCCGGCAATCTTTTTGAAATAAAACAGGTGACATCGCAGTGAGAATAACGATAATTTACGACAACACGGTTTACAGGAAAAACCTGAAATCCGACTGGGGTTTTGCCTGTCTTGTGGAGAGTGAGAACGCGCCGAAAATTCTTTTTGACACAGGGGGAAACGGGGCAATCCTTCTTTCAAATATGGAGCAGATTGGTATTGACCA
>JAGHAK010000135.1 GCA_021161565.1 Elusimicrobiota bacterium
ATATAAGGGCTGAGATAATTTTGCATTTTAATCTGTCATTTTTATTTTTTCATTTTGATTTTTGATTTATACGCAATAATTTAATGCGTTACATATAAATTGAGGAAACCGCCCTTTCGGTTGATGTGGTATGATGAAATGTGGAATAGAAAAAAGATAAAAAATTTATTATACTATTGAGGAAATTTTTAAGAAAGGGCGACCCGAAGGGCAGATTATTCCCCCGCACTTTGCGGGGGTGAATAATCTGGGTTAAAATACTACTGAGAGCAGAAAAATATGAAGAGGTTGATTTTTTTGATAGCCCTCGGCCTGGCGGGAGCCTACTTTTTCAGACACTATGTGGGCGGCCTCGTCAGAGTCGCATCCGGCTCTATGGAACCAACTCTCGAACTGAACAGTTTCCAGTGGCTGAACAGGTGGTATTATTATATCTATCCCATCGACCGCGGAGACATAATTGTTTTCCCTTCTCCTGTGGACAGGAACAAAGACCTCATAAAAAGGGTTATCGGTCTTCCTGGCGATTCCGTTCAGATAATAAACAAAGAAGTTTTCCTCAATTACAAAAAATTCAACGAGCCGTATGTTATTCACAAAAGACGCAACGAAATTCTCGTCGGGGATAATATGCAGGAAGTGATTGTGCCCGAGAATAGTCTCTTCGTTATGGGGGACAACAGAGATTTTTCCGAAGATTCCCGCGACTGGAAAGACAAAAACGGAAAACACATTTATTTCATTTCCGTGGACTCGGTCGAAGGAAGAATTTTTCACTGATCGGGGTTTTCAATATCGCGGTTTTTTAGTAGACTTGGGCTATGAAATTAAAAACAGGGAAAATTCTGAAATTTGCGGCATCGGCGGTGCTGTTCGGCTTTCTCGCCGCTTTCGGTTTCGACATTGCCATGAAAATCGTCACCCGTCAGAGCGCAGTCGTAATTGTTCCGGATGTAAAGGGAAAATCATTAGCGGAAGCAATGGATATCCTGCAGAAAAAAAAGTTATATGCCGTTAAAGACGAGGAACAAATTTCCGACGAGACGATTCCGTCGGGAAGCGTCGTCAGGCAGAATCCTTCCGAGGGAAGCGTCGTCAAAAAAGGCCGCTACATAAAACTCACTCTTTCAGAAGGCGGAAACCTGATTTATGTTCCCGATATTACGGGGAAAAATCTATCCGAAGCGGAAATAATCCTCACGAGAGCGAATCTTTCCGTGGGAAATGTTTCGAAAATTTACAATGACGAGGTAAAAAGGGACCTGATAATCGATCAAAATCCAAAAGCAGGGCAGATTACAGCGCCGAAAACGCTCGTCGATGTTATCGTAAGCAATGGCCCTGCATCTTTGATGGGATTTCTCGTTATGCCTTATCTGGTCGGGAAATCCAGTTCGGATGCCGCCGCCCAATTAAAGGAAATGGGCTTTGACATAACAGAAACCGAAAGCATTATAAATGACAGCGTGCCGCCGGGAACGGTTTTGAAACAGGAACCGCCGCCGGGAGAAATGCTCGGGGGGAAAAACGAGATAAAACTTTATGTGTCTCAACTTTCGCAACTTCAAAATATAAAAAAAACGAGTTTCATTTTCTATCAGGTCCCTCAGGACATAAAGGACAGAAAAGTCAAAATCGTCGTGAAGGATTCGCTGGGAACAAGAACCATCTATGAAAAAACGGAAAGCCCCGGCAAAAAAATTTCCCTCGAAGTCGAAACTCTCGGCAAAGCGTGGGCGATTTTTTATCTGGACGATGTGCCGGTCGGAAAAAAAGAAATATGATTGAAATCGGTTTTTCGATTCTTTCAAGCGATTTCGCCGAACTTGGCAGTGTGATGGGAAAATACGAAAATCTTGTCGATTTTATCCATATGGACATTATGGACGGGAATTTCGTCCCGAATCTCACATTTGGCGTTCCCGTGATCGATTCTCTGAGAAAGAAAACGAAAATCCTGTTCGAGGCGCATCTTATGGTAACAAACCCCCTCAGACAATGGGAGTGGTACGCGAAATCCTGCGAGCGGATTTTGTTCCACATCGAAGCGGAAAATCCGAAAAGAATCCTCAAAAAGATGAAAGGCGTCGAGAAAGGAATCGTTTTGAATCCAGAAACGGATGTTAAAAAAATAATTCCCTTTCTCGAAGAAATCGATGTGGCGCTTCTGATGTCCGTGGCGCCAGGGTTCGCGGGTCAGAAATTCAAAGGAGAAGTTCTAAAAAAAATTTTTCGGCTGCGCAATATCATCGACAGAAAAAACCTGAAATGCAAAATCTCCGTCGACGGCGGAATAAACCATACCACAGCGAAACTCTGCAGCGAAGCGGGAGTTCACCAGATAATCGCAAGTTCATGGCTAACAACGGGAGATGTGGCAAAAAAAATAAATTTTCTGAAAAGTTTATCGTGAAAAAAATTCCGATTGCCGTCTGTTTCCTTTTCCTGAGAAGCGTTCTATACGCAGGACTCGCCGATTTCGGAGCAGGATACGAACTGATAAAGGGAAAATTCTACAGCCCCCGTTATACGGCAGACTGGTCGTGGAGCGGCGACTGGCAGATCCGGGGAAGTTTCCAAAAGAGCCAGTCGGAAAGTGATTTGAATTTCTCTTTCCTTTTCCTGAAATTCGCAAAAACAAAAGTTTTGAATAATGTTTTGTCCGCCGCATTCGAGACGGGTTTCTATTTTCCTGTCTCCTCTAGCAAAAGCGAATTTTCGATTCCGTTTTTCTCCACTTCCACTTCGCCATCGACAAACTACAACTGGGAAGTTTCCCCTTCCACTTATTCCGTCGTTTATAATTTCTTCGAAAGAAAACTTTTCGTTCTTCCTCTTCTCGCGAGACTTGATTTCGATTCGATGCGGCTTCTCAAAATCTCTCTCGCAGCGGGTTTTTATCTCACGCATCTCGAAGAAACGCAAACCGAGGGGGAAGAATTCGAACTTGACCACACGGAATATTCGGGATCAATCAAAAAAGAATTCCGCGCAGGCGACATTCAGGAATACAAGACCTGGCGGCAACAGACGAATCTGATTCCCGTCTTGAAACTTTCGGTTTCCTCCTGGATAAAACTGCGTTCGAATGTAAATCTGGATTTTTCAGCGGGATTCGGGTGGCTGAAACCGACAAAATTTCTTTACGAGGAATATACCGAGGCAGTAAAATTGAAAAGCGGTTATGAAATAGGCGGATGCCTATACAATATCGCCTTCGGAATCAATATTCTTTTCTAAGGGTAAAATATCGGGTTGCCGAAGCAGAACAGAACCCAGAACAAAAACATCAGCGCCGGCTTTTCTGTAGTCGTCGACATCCTTCAAACCGCGTATTCCGCCGCAGGCGGCAATGGGCACATCTGACTTTTTTCTTATTTCTCGAATCGCTTTCAAAACAAAATTTTTTATTAGGCGGCCGGAAAGACCTCCTTTGTAAATCCTGCCGTTAAGTTCCACTCGCGCGGGAATGGTATTGGAGCAGACGATCGCGTCTATGCCCCTATCAGACAAAAGCGATGAAACTGCCGCGGGGCTGTCAACTGCATTTATTTTGGCAATCAAGGGCTTATCCGTCAATTTTCTTAGTTTCTCGACGATATTCCCGCATTTCTCGGGATTTTTCGTGAGAATTTGCTTGTTGAGATTCGGACAGGAGAGATTCAGTTCCAAAGCGGCGACTTCTTTTTCGAGGGTCCCGATAAGTTCCGCCCACTGCCTGAAATTTTCCCCGAAAATACTCACAATAACGGTTGTTCCAATTTTTTTTAATCTGGGAAGATGCTTTTCGGCAAAATTTTTCAGACCGCAGTTTTGAAGCCCCACCCTGTTTATGACGCCGCCTGGCACCTCGAAAATTCTCGGCGGGGAATTCCCTTCCCTCGGTTTCACGGTTATGGTTTTCGCCACGACCGCGCCAAACTTCTCCGAAAGCGCTGGAAATTCCCATCCGTATCCAAAACAACCGCTTGCGGCAATAAACGGATTTTTAATCTCCAGCCCCGCGAATCTTACCGTATCATACATCTTTCCAGTCGACTGTTTCCGCCGGAAAAACAGGACCGTCAACACAAACCCTTTTATACCCCGTCTTCGTTTTTACAACACAACTGCGGCAGAGACCGATTCCGCAGCCCATTCTCTCCTCCATTGAAAGAAAACATTTTTTTTTCTTTTTAAGACAAATTTCGGCGATTTTTTTCATCATCTTCGCCGGGCCGGCGGAAAAAACCACATCGCAGTCATTCAAATATTCTTCCATTATATCCGTTACCTTCTTCCCTTCGGTTTCCTCGCACAGAATCACAACTTTGTGTCCCGATGCCTTGAGAGACTCAATTGGAATTATTTCATTTTTCCTTTTTGTTCCATAGATGAAAACGCCGGCGGCGGTCGCAAGCGAAAGAAAATGAAGCGGCGCGACTCCAAGACCTCCTGCGACAAAAAGGGGTCTTCCGCAGACGACGGGAAAACCGTTTCCAAGAGGCGCAATTAAATCCACGGAATCGCCTTTTCTTTTCCTGCTCAAAATTTCAGTTCCTCTGCCGACCACCCTGAAAATAATTTCAATGCAGTCTCCGGTTTTAGAGAAAATGCTGAACGGGCGGCGGATAGAGGTTCCCCCGCCGCAGTAAATATGAACAAACTGGCCCGGCCTCGCCAGCGAAGATATTTTTTCGTGTTTTATTTCCATCAGAAAAATTTTTTCAGCCGCTGGCTTGATGGAAAGAATTTCGGCGGAGGTTACGAAAAAACCGCCATTTTCAGTTTTTAACTTCATAAATCCCTGAAGACGACTTTCCCGCCAAAAATCGTCAGAACGGCAAATCCTGATAAATTTTTTCCTATAAACGGGGAATTCGCGCTTTTTGAAACGAAGAAATCGGAAGTTATCTTTTTCTTTTTGTTCAGGTCTATCACCGTAATGTCGGCGACGCCGCCAATGACTAATTTTCCAAGGTCATGTCCGCCGATTATTTCGGCGGGCCGGGTCGACATTTTCGAAATAACGTCCATCAGAGAGAGTTTCTTCTTTTTCACAAGAGCCGTGATGACGACGGGAAGAGCCGTCTCGAGGCCAATCACGCCGAACGGGGCAAAATCGAATTCCTTGTTTTTTTCGGTGTCAAGGTGGGGGGCGTGGTCGGAAGCAACGCAGTCGATTGTGCCGTCCCGAAGTCCCTCCATCAGGGCGACTCTGTCCTCTTCGCTCCTCAAAGGCGGATTGACCTTCGCGTTTGTGTTGTATTCCTCAACAAATTTATCAGTGAAAAAAAGGTGATGGGGCGTCGCCTCGGCAGTGACTTTTATCTTTCTTTTTTTCGCCTCCCGCACGAGCGCAACCGATCTTTTCGTTGTTATGTGCGCCAGATGAAGCCGCGCGCCTGTAAGTTCCGCGAGGGCGATGTCGCGGGCTACCATCACCTCTTCCGCCTGAGGCGGAATTCCGCGCAAACCCAGAATTGTGGACGTTCTGCCTTCGTTCATCACACCGCCTGCGGAAAGATTCAGATCTTCGCAATGGCTTACGACGGGAATGTCGAACATTTTGGAGTATTCCATCGCTCTTCTCATAACGCGGGCATTCATAACGGAAGTTCCGTCATCGGAAATTCCCACGATTCCCGCTTTTTTCATTTTTCCGATTTCAGTCAGTTCCTCGCCTCTTCGCCCTTTCGTGATTGCCCCATAAGGAAGGACTCTCACAATACCTGATTCCGCCGCTGTCATCAAAATGTATTTTACGCCCGAGACGGAATCCACCGCAGGATTCGTGTTCGGCATCGCACAAACGGTCGTAAACCCGCCTTTTGCGGCGGCGCGGGTTCCTGTGGCGATTGTCTCTTCGTCCTCCCTTCCAGGTTCGCGCAGATGAACATGAATGTCTATCAGCCCGGGACAAACAACGAGCCCGCCGACTTTGAAAGTCCGGGCTTTCTCGTTTATGTCAGCAGCGATTTTTTTTATTTTCCCGTTTTCGATAAGAACATCCGCAACTTTCGAAAAATTTCTTGACGGGTCGACAACCCTGCCGCCTTTAAGCAATATTTTCATTTTTTCCTCCCGCGAGCAAATAAAGAACCGCCATTCTGACGGCAACTCCGTTTTTCACCTGTTCGTTTATTATGGCATTTTTCGAATCGGCGACTGGCGATGTGACCTCAATTCCCCTATTCATCGGTCCTGGATGCATTATAACAAGGTCATTGCGCGCCTTTTCCAGTCGGCTGAGCGAAACTCCAAAAATGCTGTTATATTCTTCCATAGAAGGCAAAAGCTGATCCTTTTGACGTTCTCTTTGTATCCGCAAAATATTTATAACATCGAGTTTTTTAATAATTTTTTCAAGTCGGTAGTAAACTTTTACGCCAAGTGTTTCGGCGTCTCTCGGAATAAGAGTCGGCGGGCCTATCAGGAAAACCTCCGCCCCTAATTTTTTCAGTCCCCAAATATTCGACCGCGCTACCCGAGAATGCGAGATATCTCCTACAATTCCCACCTTAAGTCCGGCGATTCGCCCTTTCTTTTCCTTGATGCTGAACAAATCCAGAAGCGCCTGCGTCGGGTGTTCGTGCATTCCGTCACCCGCGTTTATTATCGAAGATGAAATACGGTTGCTTATGAGATGCGGCGCGCCGGAGGAAGGGTGTCTGATTACAATAAAGTCAGCGCCCAGCGCCTCAATTGTTTTGACCGTGTCTATAATGCTTTCGCCCTTTGCCACGGATGAAGAAGAAGACGAAATGTTAACCGTGTCGGCGCTGAGCCGTTTAGCCGCCAATTCGAAGGAAACCCTCGTTCTTGTGGATGGCTCATAAAAAAGAATCACGACGGTTTTTCCCCTCAGCGTCGGAACTTTTTTCACGGACCTTGTGAAAAGTTCCTTCATCGAAACTGCTGTTTCGAGAATCAGATTTATTTCATCCGCAGTCAGGTTTTCAAGACCAAGAAGGTCTTTCCTCTCAAATCTCATTCTCCCTCCCTCTTTTACTACCGAGAGCAGAAAATGTTTCACACTTTGGAGGCTCAGATTTGGATTGGATGCAAGGCGCGACGAACGCAGTGTGCCCTCTGCGGCACATAAGCGAGGAGCAACGAAGCAGACGGCCAAATATGAGCCTCCCCCGAAGGGGCTGGCCGCTTTTTGGCTCCAACTGCGTCGCTCGTCGCTCACATATCACTGCTGATATGCTCGCTTCTCGCTCCTTGTTTCGCTCAAAAATCACCTCAGCCAAAGTGTAAACTATTTCCTGCCCTCGGTAGTAAGGAATACTTCCGCTTTCCCTTTTTCGATTTTGACTTCAATCCACTGATTTTTCTCTGCTTCTATTTTTTTCCCGATAAAATCGGGCTGAACGGGAAGTTCTCTGCCTCCCCTGTCAATTAAGACGCACAGCCAGACTCGGTTGGGTCTCCCGAAATCAATCAATTCGTCGAGAGCGGCGCGGATTGTCCTGCCCGTCCAGATTACATCGTCGACAAGAACAACATCCTTTCCTTCAATATCGAAGTCTATAACCGTCTCCTTAATCCGCCGGGGTAGCCGCCGGGAGAAATCGTCTCTGTATAAACTGACATCCAGGATTCCGACCGGCGGCGCCTTCTTTTCGCTTTTTCTTATTTCGTTTTTCAGCATCTCGGCGAGATGAACGCCCATAGACCTGATGCCTATCAGGCAGATATTTTTCCCGCCGGAGGTATCTTCCATTATCTCGGCGGTAAGGCGCTTCAAAACCCTCACCATTTCATTTTTTGTCATAATCCTTTCCACTTTATCATCCCTCCCCTGTCTGTTCCCCGCTATTCTTTCGCAACAAGCGCTCTGAGCGCGGCGACCGTCGTAATCAGAGCGATTCCGCTTTCAATGCTCCATCTTCGGATCCTGTATCCGTCTGTGTAAGACCTCTTGCCCGACGGAGTATTTATTATAAGGTCCACCTTTTTCTCTTTTATCAGTTTCTCCACATTAAGCCCTTTCCCGCCGATTTTATTCACTTTTCTCGCAGAGATATTTCGCCTTCTCAGAAAATCCGCCGTCTTCGCGGTGGCGTAAACAGAAAATCTTTCGGCGAGTTTTTTCACGAAAACCGCGGCGCTTTCTTTTGTCGCGTCGCTCAAACTTACAAGAGCGCTCCCCCGAGGAGGGATGATGTTTCCCGCGGCATCCTGCGCCTTCGAAAAAGCCCGCGGAAAACTGGCGGCTCTTCCCATAACCTCTCCTGTCGATTTCATTTCCGGACCCAGCACAGGGTCGACGCCGCCGAACCTCAAAAACGGAAGGACGACTTCCTTCACGCAGAAATCCTTCAATTTGTATTTGAGGTCAAATTCCCTGAGTTTTCTGCCAAGCATAACCTTTGTCGCTATTTTGGCGAGACGGACGCCCGTCGCTTTTGAAATGAACGGAACCGTTCGCGAAGCGCGAGGATTCGCTTCCAGAACAAAAACCTCGTCGTCTTTGACGGCAAACTGGATATTTATCAAACCCCTCACCCCCATTTTCAGGGCGAGAATTTCCGTATATTTCCCGATCTTTTTCTTAATTTCATCTTGCAGAGAAATCGCTGGCACCACGCAGGCGCTGTCGCCGGAATGAATTCCCGCTTTTTCGATGTGCTCCATCAAAGGCGCGACAAAAACGCTTTGACCATCGCAGACCGCGTCAACATCAACCTCGACGGCATCTTCCAGAAATTTATCGACAAGCGTAGTTTTCACTTTTTCCCTGCCGAGATAATCCTTTAACTCCTTTTCGTTCCAGACGATTTCCATAGCCCTGCCTCCCAGAACATAGGAAGGCCTCAGAATGACGGGAAAACCTATTTCTCCGGCAAGACGAATTGTTTCTCCTGTGTTCGTCGCCCTGCCCCATTCGGGATGAGGAATTTTCATTTTTTTCAGAAAAGAGGAAAATTTCCATCTGTTTTCGCTCAAATCAATCGCCGCAGGAGATGTGCCAAGAATTCTGACCTTATCTTTTATCTTCGCAATCAGGTTAAGCGGCGTCTGACCGCCCAATTGGACAATCGCTCCAAAAGGTTTTTCCTTTTCCGCAATGTTTGCGATATCCTCTCCGGTCAGCGGTTCGAAGAAAAGGCGGTCGGATGTGTCATAGTCAGTAGAGACGGTTTCGGGATTGGAATTGACTATAATCGAGAAAAAACCTTCTTCCTTCGCAGCGAAAGCCGCCTGACAAATGCAATAGTCAAATTCTATTCCCTGCCCTATGCGGTTGGGACCACCGCCTATGATGAGAATTTTTTTTCTGTTTTTTTCGCCTTTCGGAAGTTCGCATTCATCTTCGTAAGAAGAGTAAAAATAAGGCGTGAATGCGGAAAACTCCGCCGAGCAGGTGTCGACGGATTTAAAGGCGGGGGAAATTGCCAACCTTTTTCTTAAACCTGAAACAAACTTCTCGCTTTTGCCTGAAAGATATGCTATCTGAAAATCGGAAAACCCAGCCTGCTTCGCGCTGCGCAGAGTTTCGCGGTTGAGAATACGCTTTGAGATTTTCCCTTCTTCGTCGACAATTTCCTTTATCTGATTGATAAACCATCTGTCTATCGACGATATTTCCGAAATCTCTTCGACTCCGATCCCCATCTGCAAGGCGTATTTTATGTTGAATATCCTGTCGCAGTTGGGAATTCCGATTTTTCTTTTTATTTCCGAAACAAACTTTTTTCGGTCAGGGTCGGCCTTTTTTCTTTTTTTCATTTTTTCGACTTCTTTAACAAAGCCTCCGCCGTCGGCGCCCAGACCAGCCCTGCCGATTTCAAGCCCCCTCACGGCTTTCTGCAATGCCTCTTTGAATGTCCGCCCGATTGCCATAACCTCCCCGACAGATTTCATAGACGAGTTGAGCGTTTCGTCAGCTCTCAGGAATTTTTCGAAGGCAAATCTCGGGATTTTCACGACCGTGTAATCGATGACCGGCTCATAACTGCTCGGCGTTTTCCTTGTGATGTCGTTGGGAATTTCGTCAAGAGTGTAACCAACCGCCAGTTTCGCCGCTATTTTCGCGATGGGAAAACCTGTTGCCTTGCTGGCGAGAGCGGATGACCGGGAAACCCTTGGATTCATTTCAATAACGCGGATATCGCCGTTTGCGGGATTGACGGCGAACTGTATGTTGGACCCTCCCGTATCCACTCCCACTGCTCGGATGATTCTAAAGGCAAGGTCGCGCATGTTCTGATATTCTCTATCTGTCAGCGTCTGGGCGGGAGCGACCGTTATGCTGTCGCCTGTGTGAACGCCCATAGGATCGACATTTTCGATTGAACAAATAACGACGCAGTTATCCTTCGAGTCTCGCATCACTTCAAGTTCGAACTCCTTCCAACCCGCGACGGATTCCTCGATGAGAATTTCGCCGGCGGGAGAGGCGGCAAGCGCCTGTTTCGCCAGCCCGGCAAATTCAACCCAGCTTTTCACAAACGCGCCGCCTGTTCCGCCGAGGGTAAAAGCGGGCCTTATTATGAGAGGAAGCCCGATACGACGGCCTTTTTCTTTCGCCTCGTCAAGACTGCGGGCTATGGCGCCCCGTGGGACTTTCACCCCGATTTCATTCATCAGGCACTTGAACAATTCGCGCGATTCCGCTTTTTTTATGCTTTCGATTTTCGCGCCTATCAGTTCGACGGAGTATTTCGCCAGAACTCCCGCCGAGTCAAGTTCCGCCGCGAGATTCAGAGCGGTCTGACCGCCCAGAGTCGGAAGAATCGCCTGAGGGCGCTCTTTTTCGATTATCTTTTCGACCCATTCGGCGGTCAGGGGTTCTATATAAACTTTCCAAGCCATATCAGGATCTGTCATAATCGTGGCGGGATTGGAATTAACGAGAATCGTTTTGAATCCTTCCTCGTTGAGCGCTTTCAGCGCCTGAGTTCCCGAATAGTCAAATTCGCACGCCTGGCCAATCACAATAGGTCCTGAACCTATCACAAGAATTTTTTCAATGTCCTTTCTTCTCATCGATTTCGAAAAACGGCCGCCGCAAATTCGTCAAAAACACTTTCACCGTCAGACGGGCCGGGACCCGCTTCGGGGTGAAACTGCACGCCTCTTACAGGAAAAACCTTGTGCCGGATTCCTTCGATGGTGCCATCGTTCAGATTTGTGTGCGTGACGGAAAAGTTTTCCGGAAGCGAAAGGGGATCGACGCAGAAATTGTGATTCTGCGATGTGATTTCTACTTTTCCATCCGCCAGATTCTTAACAGGATGATTGCCTCCATGATGGCCGAATTTCAGTTTGAAAATTTTCGCTCCCGCGGCAAGGGACATAATCTGATGTCCCAGACAGATTCCGAGAACGGGAAGCCGCTCGTTCAAATTCAGCGCGAACAAGTCGCGGGCGAGTTTTATTCCATATTCGACTGCCGCGGGGTCGCCAGGGCCGTTCGAGAGAACAACCCCGTCAGGTTTGAAACGAATCAGATCGGATATATCCGATTTCCCCCCTAAAACAGCCACATTCAGCCCCCTTTTTTCGAGATGCCTTATGATGTTCATTTTTACGCCGAAATCAACAACAATGACAAGAGGCGAATTTCTGCGGCGTCTGAAAACATAATTTCTGAAAACCGCTTTGGACGAACCGTTGACCGCCGAAACAAGGTCCCTCCCGACAATCGTCGGCGTTTTTTTCAACTGTCTTTTTAAAGTGGGCAAATCGATTTCGGTCGAGACAATCGCCATCATCGAACCCTTTTCCCGTATTTTTCTGACAATAGCGCGGGTGTCTACTCCTTCGATTCCGACAACTTTATTTTTTTTCAGGAATTGGCCGAGCGAAATTTTGCCGCGCCAGTTGGAGTAAATCCGCGAATATTCACGGACAATGAGCGCGGAAACCCATACTTTATACGATTGGCTATCCGAAAAATTTATTCCGTAATTGCCGATGTGAGGATAGCACATAACGACCATCTGCCCGCAGTAGGACGGGTCTGTGAGAATTTCCTCGTAACCGGTGAGAGCCGTATTGAAAACGACTTCTCCCGCCGCTTTACCGCCAAAACCGAAACTTTTTCCGAAAAAAACGGTTCCGTCCGCAAGAATTAGAACCGACTTTTTCCCTTCTTTTCTCACGGCGGAAATTTCTCGCTCAGATAAATGGTTTCTTCCCTGCTTCTCCCCATCGAAATCAGAACGACTTTTACCTCGCAAAAAGACTCTATCGCCCGGACAAATCTTCTCGCGTTTGGCGGAAGGGCAGCGAAACTCGTCACACCTCTTGTCGGTTTATTCCATCCCGGCAGAACCTCGTAAACTGGCTTGGCTGTCTCCATAATTCTTCGAGAAGCCGGAAAACTTTTTATAACTTTTCCTTTTATCTTATACGCTTTGCATATTTTCACCTCTTTCAGCCCGTCGAGAACATCAATTTTCGTGAGACAGAGAAACTTAACCCCGTTAATTTCAACGGCGGTTTTCAACGCCACAATATCCAGCCATCCGACCCGCCGGGGCCGACCAGTCGTGGCGCCGTACTCCTTCCCTTTCTTCCGCAGATACTCGCCGAGAGAACCTTTGATTTCCGTCGGAAAGGGACCCAGCCCGACGCGGGTGACATATGCCTTTGCCACACCCAGCACTTCGTCAATTTTTGTCGGCGGAAGTCCGCTTCCCACACAGGCGCCTCCCGAGACGGGATTGGAAGAGGTAACATATGGGTAAGTTCCAAAATCGCAGTCGAGCATCGTCCCCTGCGCGCCCTCGAAAAGAATGTTTTTTCCCGAATTAAACTCCCTGTTTATCAGCGCCGCGGAATCGGTGACAACATTCCTTATCTTCGGCAGAACTTTTTTTCTGTCGTCGAGAATTTTCGCTTCAAGTCGCCGGGGATTTATGAATTCTCTGACAAAAACCTCTTTTTCCCTGACGTTCTGCCTGAGCAATTTCCGAAAAGTTCTTCCATCCATCCAGTCACAGATGCGGATTCCGACACGGGCAAACTTGTCCCCGTAAGCCGGACCAATTCCTCTGCGGGTGGTTCCCACTCTCGACTTCAACGCCTCCCTAAACGCCTCGATGTGGCGGTGATAGGGAAAAATGAGATGGGCTCTGTCTGAAACGAAAAGCCGCCCTTTGACCTTTATCTTTCTTTTTTCGAGAAATTCCATTTCTCCTGCCAGAAAAACCGGGTCGATAACGACGCCGTTCCCAATGAGGCATTTTTTCCCGGGATAAAGAATGCCGCCGGGAATGAGATGAAGAACATACTCTTTCCCGTCAAAAACGACAGTGTGTCCGGCGTTGTTGCCGCCCTGAAATCTCAAGACCCAGTCAGCCCACGATGCCAGAAAATGCGCGATTTTGCCCTTTCCCTCGTCTCCCCACTGAAGCCCTACAACGACAATCGCCGGCATTATTTTCTCCCGAAAACCCTTCTGAAAATTTCATCCGCGTTTCGCAGATAATACTCGGGGCTCATAATTTCGAAAATTTTTTCTTTGTCCACTTTCATCCGTTTTTTTAAGAATTCGAAAACCTCTTCTTTCGTGAATGCCTCGGCAAAACAATTTTTCGCAATTCTGTACGCCTGAACGCGGCTTAAACCGAAATCCAAAAGATACTTCAAAACCGCCGAAGAATAAATTCTGGCAGAGGCTTCATCCAGATTCCTTCTTATGTTTTCCTTAAAGACAACAAGATTGCCGACAATAAAAATGATTTTTGAAAGAATGTAATCCGTGAGAGCGCTCGCTTCCTCGAACATAATTCTTTCGTTCGAGGAATGGGAAATATCCCGCTCGTTCCATAAAGCCACATTCGACAGAGCCGCAGGCACAAAAGCGCCGGCGAGGCGGGCAAGTCCGCAGACTCTCTCCGCAATCACGGGGTTTCTCTTGTGCGGCATCGCAGAAGAACCCGTCTGGGTTTTCATAAACGGCTCGCCCAGTTCTTTTATTCCGTCCTGCGACAGAAGCCGTACTTCCTGAGCGATTTTTCCGGCGGTCGCGCAAATCAGAGACAGAACAAAAAAATATTCGGCGTGGATGTCTCTCTGAACAACCTGATTGCTCGTTATCGGTTTCAGATTCAGCGCTTTCAGAACTTTTTTCTCGAAAGAGGGAGAAACAAGAGAATATGTCCCGCAAGCACCGCTTATTTTGCCGACAAAAATGCGCTTTTTCATTTCTTCCAAACGACGATGGTTTCTTCTCATTTCGTCAAACCAAAGAACGAATTTCAACCCCAGAGTAATCGGCTCGGCAAACTGACCGTGGGTTCTGCCTGCCATAACAATTCTTCTATATTTCAGCGCTTTATTCCTCAGGATTTTTTCGAGCGACGACAACTTTTCTTCGATTATTTTCAGCGCTTCTCTCATCTGCAAAGCGCGCGCCGTGTCAAGAACATCGGAAGAAGTCATTCCCTTGTGGATTTTCCCTGCGGCACGCCCGATTTCGCCTTCGAGAAATTCGAGAAACGCGTTTATTTCGTGTTCGTTTTTTTTCTCTATTTTTCTGATTTTGCCGAGTTTCACCGTAACTTTTTCAAGTTTTGCGGCAAGTTGTTTTTCCCCCGCGGCAAAAAGCGCGGCGACTTCCACTTCTTTCAGTTTTTCAAAGTAATTTTCCTCGCTCCACACTTTTTTCATCTGCGGCAGAATGTATCTGTCAATCATTTTTTTGCTCCTCGTAAAATTCGTCAACCCATTTCCTCACCGCTTTCGGGAAAAGAATATGCTCTTCCTTTAGTATTCTTTCCTGCAGGGTTTCAGGCGTGTCGGTTTTTTTTACTTTCACGACCTTTCGCAAAAACACCCTGCCGTGGTCGTATTTCTCGTCGACAAAATGAACCGAACAACCCGAAATTTTCTCGCCTTTTCTTAAAACTTCTCTGTGAACCCTGAGGCCGTACATTCCTTTGCCGCCGAATTTGGGAAGCAAAGCGGGATGAATGTTGAGAATTCGGTTTCTGTATTCTCTCACGACCGGTTCCGGCAGTTTCAGGAGAAAACCCGCAAGGCAAATCAAATCGATTTTTCTCTTCCTGACCTCTTTCAGCATCCGCGCGGAATACGTCTCATCAGATTTGTATCTCCGCCTCGCTAAAATCACCGTTTCGATTCCCGCTCTTTTCGCCCTTGAAATCGCAAAGGCGTGCGAATTGTCCGATAAGACAAAGACCACTTTCCCCGGAATATCGCCTCTGCGGCAGCCATCGATAATCGACTGGAGATTTGTTCCTTTGCCGCTGGCGAAAACGGCAATTCTGACCGCTTTTTTATCTTTCATTTCAAATTTTTTTCACCACTTCGCCGATTACCTTTCCCTTTGTCAAATCGCAAACCCGGGAAAGATTTTTCGCGTCCACCGCCAGAATCATTCCCCATCCCATATTAAAAACGCCAAGCATTTCCTGCCTGTCGATATTCTTGCTGGCAATAATGCGGAAAACCTCGGGAATTTCAAAGGGAAAAATTTCAGCCTGAAATTGAGACGGAAGAAGACGAGATAGAGCCCTGCTCAACCCACCGCCCGTCACATGGGCAGCGCTTTTGACGAGGTTGTGGAGGCGAGGTTTTTTCAGAAATTCCGAGTAAATTTTTGTGGGCCTGAGCAAAAGATTTTTCCGTTTTTTCAACTCTTTTTTCGTGAAAATTTTCCTGACAAGGGAGAACCCGTTCGAATGGACGCCGTTCGATTTCATTCCGACAATGTAATCCCCTTTTTTTATTTTCATTTTGCTCCGCCTTTGGCGGACGCCGCAGGCGAAGCCGGCGAGGTCATAGTCGTTTTTGCCGTAAATTCCCGGCATTTCGGCTATCTCTCCGCCTATTAGCCGGCAGGCCGATTTTTTCAACCCAACTTTTATTCCCGCCAGAACCCTGTCAAAAATCCGCTCGTTCAATCTGCCGCAGGCGAAATAATCCAGAAAAAAAAGCGGACGACTTCCCTGCGCGATTAAATCGTTCACGCTCATTGCCACCAAATCCTCCCCCGCCACCTCATGCGCGCCGAATTCTATAATCAGTTTCAGCTTCGTCCCCACGCCATCGCATGTGGCGGCGAGAATTTTTCCGCCTATCCGAAACTCGCCGGCGTAGCCGCCTATCAGGGGAAAAGACCTCTTAATCTTGCCGACGATTTTTTCCGCCTTAGCCACATCCACGCCGCTTTTTTTATAGGTAATCACCTGGCAATCATCACCCTCGCGCCGTCCGCCGCGTTTTCGGCGTGGTCGGCAACCTTCGACAAAATGAAAATTATGTGTATCAGATGATAGACATAAAGAGCGTCTTCCCCTGACGAAAAAATCTCTTTGATCAGACTTCTCTGAACCAAATCGACTTCTTCCTCCTCAAAATGAATTTCTCTGATTCTTTTCTTTATCTCTTTCCGCTCTTTCATAGAAAGAGAACTGACGAGTCGCCTGACATCTTTGAGCATTGACTCGAGTTTTTCCACGGTGTCCAGAACCTGCGAGAGGAAATCTTCCAGTTTCCGCCGCAAATTCGGGTTTAATCTGTTTTTCTGAAACTCCAGCCATATCACGACATCCTTGCAGGCGTCGAGAATCGCGTCCTGCTCTTTCAGACAGGAAAGAAAAACGCTCTTGTCGACAGGCATAAAAAGCCCTTTCGGAAGATGGTTTCTGATGTTTCCCTTTATCATATCCGCTTCCGTCTCGATTTTTATGACTTCCCGGGAAAGTTCCTCAAAAAGCGGATAATCGTTCTTCAGATAAGCGAGAAACGCCTCGCGAAATTTTCGCACCCCCGAAAGAACCTTCCGCGAATGTTCTTCAAGACCCTCGAAAGGGCTTTTCTTTCTAAAAATTCTAAAAAGAACCGCTCTCATTTCAGTTTCCTCCTTTTACAATAATAAAAATCGCCGACGAAAGCAAAGCCGACGCCGGCAGCGTCAAAACCCAGGCGTAAACGATATTTTTGACAACTCTCAAATCAACCGCGTCAAGCCCGCGGGCGAACCCGATGCCGAGAATCGCGCCGACAGCAGCGTGAGTCGTGGAAACAGGAAGACCCAACTTCGAACAGAGAAGAACGACCGTTGCGGTGTAAAAATCTATGGCGAAACCACGCGTGTTCGTCAGTTCCGTTATGCTGTATCCGACCGTTTTTATGACTTTGTATCCCCATGTGAAAATTCCAAGGGAAATTCCCAGACCCCCCAGAATCAGAATAAAATCCGGAATTTCGGCGGTATGGGGCAACAGGCCGGTTTTATAGACGGAAAAAATTCCGGCGAGAGGCCCAATCGCATTAGCCACATCGTTCGACCCGTGCGCAAAGGCGACATAGCAGGAAGTCATAATCTGCAAAATCCTGAAGACATTTTCCGGATGAAAATTTCCGAGGGTTTTCAGCATTATCAGAGAAATGACAGCCGTCAGAAGAAATGAAAAGCCAACCGCGAAAATAAGCGAGGCGGGAAAACCCAGATGAAGCCTTTTTCCGAACGGGGTTTTTAGGAGAAACGAAAGACCGATAATGAAAAAAGTGACAAAAATAAAAACGGGAAAATACTTTCTCGTTTTTCCGTCTCTGTCTTCGGGAATAATAAAATGTTTGTTGATCAGACGGAAAAGGAAAAAGGCACATAAACCGGCTCCTACAGGAGAAATTATCCACGAAAGAACGATAGATACGACTTTTCCCCACTCAACCGAGGATGTTCCTCCCGACACTATCCCCACCCCGACAATTGCGCCGACAATCGAATGAGTCGTGGAAACAGGAAGTTCCTTCCATGTGGCGATAAAAACCCAAACAGCCGCGCCCAGAACAGCGGCAAAAAGAGCATAAGCGAAAACCACAGGGGACGCGAAACCGGAAGGGGATATAACGCCTTTTCTTATTGTCTGGGTGACGTGGGATCCGACAAGATAGGCGCCCAGAAATTCCACGACGCCGGCTATTATTATCGCCTGTTTGAAAGTTATCGCCTTCGCGCCGACGGCGGATGCCATGGAATTAGCCGAATCATTCGCACCGATATTCCACGCCATATAAAAACCGGCAAGAGCAGCCGCGGCAAGAAAATACACGCTCATTTCAAAATTCTTTTGACAAACAAGCCCGCGTTCAGCGCGCCGGGGGAACCCACCCCTGAACTTAAAACGGCAAACCCTTTGGGCATCTGGCATATAGAAAGAATGGAGTCGAGCCCCTTCAGGTCGGAGGTGGGAACCGGAACCCCTATCACGGGAATTTCCGTCCGGCTAGCTATGTAGCCTGGAAGATGCGCGGCGAATCCGGCAGCCGCGATGATGACTTTTTTGCCGAACCATTTTTTTACGATTTTATCCACTTTCGCGTAACTGCGGTGGCAGGAAGCGATTTCAAAATCGTATCCAATTTTTTCGCATCTGAAAAACTCGAAAAGTTTCTCGAAATACGGCAAATCGCTTTTGCTGCCTAATATAATCCCGACTTTCCTTTCTTTATTCTTCATTTATCTCTCCTCCATTCACCATTTTCTCTCAAATCTGAACTCTCAACTCATTGCTTAATCCTTATCGGAGCAAAGCGGAAATCCCGACCTGTCGGGGCCACTGATTTTTCATTTTTCATTTTGATTTTTTATTTTTGCATCTTTTATTTCCCTTGTCATTTCGAGCGATAGCGAGAAATCTTTTTTCACTTTTCTACTTTTCCCCTTTTCAACTTTTTAGCAGACCAAGGGTCTGCGGCTACATCCCCCACCTGCGTGCAGGTGGGGGATTAATTTTTCATTTTCCTATGTCTTTTCTGTAAAACATCCCTTCGAAACCGATTTTCGAAACCGCTCCGTAAACTTTTTCTCTCGCCTTTTTCAGACTTCCGCCGCAAGCGGCGACATTCAGAACCCTTCCGCCGGAAGTGAAAAAGTTTCCGTTTTTTAATTCCGTGCCCGCATGAAAAATCATTATATCCGACGGAATATTTTTCGCAAAAGTGATTTTTTTCCCTGTTTCGCATTTACCGGGATAACCCCCGCTTGCCAGAACCACATCGACGCAAAAGCCGTTTTCCCATACCAGAGCAGGCAAGCCGCCGTCTTCCATTTCCATAAAAACCTCCATCAAATCATTTTTTAGAAGCGGCAGAATCGCCTGCGTTTCGGGATCTCCAAAGCGCACATTGAATTCGAGGACATACGGGGCGCCATTCACAATCATCAGACCTATATAAAGAACGCCAAAGTAGGAAATTCCCTCCCTGCGGATGCCTTCCGCGAGGGGTTTTATGATTTCCCTCTCTATTTTTCCCGATATTTTTTCCGAAATCGCAGAAATGGCTGGAGCGTAAGCGCCCATCCCTCCGGTGTTTGGACCTCTGCCCCCGTCAAAAGCGGGTTTGTGGTCTCTCGCGGGGATAAGGGGAACATAACCTTTATCGGAAAAGAGAACCAGAACCGACGCCTCTTCGCCGACGAGTTTCCGTTCGATGACAATTCTCTCCCCCGCCGAACCAAAAATTTTATCCGCCATTATTCTTTTAATGGCATTATGGGCTTCTTCGCCGGTGTCGCAGACGACAACGCCCTTGCCCGCGCAGAGTCCGTCGGCTTTCACGACAATGTTTTTTCTATTCTTCACGAATTTTATCGCGTCTTCGGGTTTGTCGAAAATTTCGAATTCCGCCGTAGGAATTCTGTTTTTTTTCATAAATTTCTTGGCAAAAATTTTTGAACCTTCAAGCATTGCCGCCTCGCGAGACGGCCCGAAAACGGGAATGCCTCTGTTTGCGAAAAAGTCGGCTATGCCGTTTATAAGCGGAACTTCCGGTCCGACAACAACATACCCTATTTTACGATTCTCCGCGAAACTGGCAAGCGTTTCGAAATCCGCTGGCAAATCAAAAATTTTGGCGTCGCGCGAAATGCCGCCGTTTCCCGGGGCGACAAAAACTTTCCCCGCAAAAGGCGACTGCTTTATCTTCCACACCAGCGCGTGCTCCCGGCCGCCGCTTCCGATTACCAGAACATTGATTTTTTTCATAGCACGTAATCGCCTGTAAAACAGGCAAGACAATAGCCCGTTTTCCGGCAGGAATTCAAAAGCCCTTCAAGGGACAGATAATACAAATCGTCGACGCCCAGAAATTTCCTGATTTCATCCGTATTCATCCGATTGGCGAGGAGATGCTTTCTGACAGGCGTGTCTATTCCGTAAAAACAGGGAAACTTTATCGGGGGAGAAGCGATAAAAAGACTGATTTCCTTCGCGCCGACCTCTCTTATGAGTTTGACAAGTTTGCGCGAAGTCGTGCCCCTGACAATGGAGTCGTCTATAAGAATGACTCTTTTGCCTTTCAACACATCCTTTATCGGCGAGTGTTTTATTCTCGTCCGAAAATCCCTGATTCTCTGCTGAGGTTCGATGAATGTTCTGCCGACATAATGGCTGCGAATAAATCCAAATTCGAGAGGGACACCCGACTCTTTGCTGTATCCGAGAGCCTGAATGTTCGCCGAATCAGGAACAGGCATAACGAGGTCGGCTTCCGCCTTTTTCTCCCTGGCGAGTTCCCTCCCCATTTCAAGGCGGGCGGAATAAACACTCTGCGAAAAAACGATGGAGTCAGGGCGGGAAAAATAAATCAATTCGAAAATACACTGTCTCTCAACCTGCTTTTCCATATAAAGGCTTTTGATTCCTGTCCGGTCTATTGTCAGAATTTCGCCGGGCTTTATGTCTCTGATATACTCGGCTCCGATAAGATTGAAAGCGCAACTTTCGGAGGAAACAAAAAAAGCGTCGCCTTTTCTTCCGAGGCAGAGAGGCCTGAAACCGAAGGGATCCCTCGCGGCGATAAGTTTCCCGGGAAGCATCATAACAAGGGAAAAAGCGCCTTTCAGTTCATCGCCGACCCGCTTCAGACGGTGAATCCACTCTCCCTTCTCCCTGGCAAGCATTTTTATAATTATTTCCGTATCCGATCCCGTGGAAAAAACAGTGCCCTCTTTTTCCAGTTTTTCCTTTCGTTTTTTCGCCCGAGGAATATTTCCGTTGTGAGCAACAGCGATGGAAATGTTCTGAAAATCCGCCGAAAGAGGCTGAATGTTTTCTCTGCTTGTGCGCGCGGAAGTTGAATAGCGGACGTGCCCTATCGCCATATCTCCCTTAAGCGATTTCAGATTTGAGGAAGTGAAAACCTCGCTTGCGAGCCCCGCTCCTTTGACGGAAAAAAACTTTCTTCCGCGGGCGGAAATTATTCCGGCGCTTTCCTGCCCCCTGTGTTGAAGGGCAAAAAGACCCAAAAAAACCATCTCAGCCGCTTTTTCGCATCCCCACACACCGAAAATTCCGCATTCCTCTTTAAGCATATTTCACAATGTTTTTGAAAAATTTCCTGCCCCACGGAAAAACCTTTTTCCATTGACAGGCTGGGTGCTGAAACGGATAGAAAAACCTTTCGGGATGGGGCATCATTCCGAGAACATTGCCTTTTTCGTTTAAAACAGCCGCGACGGAAGACTGCGAACCGTTTGGGTTGTCTACATATTCAAGCGCAATCTGTCCTCTGCTTTTCATTTCCCTTATCACCGCCAGAGGAGCGAGAAACCTGCCTTCCGCATGGGCAACCGGCAATTCTATGGTTTCGGGAAAACCTTCAAACCAGAAAACTTTTCTTTCCGCTGGCTTCTCCCCCGGGCAGGCAGGGCAAACTTTCAGTCTCACCCACCGGCAGACAAATCTGTCATTTGAATTGGATGCAAGCGTAATTTTCTGAACGGCAGAGATTTCCGGAAGAATTCCCGCTTTCGCCAGAACTTGAAAGCCGTTGCACACGCCCAAAAGAATCCTCCCTTTTTCTATAAATTTTATCGCCTCATCGCGAAATTTGTATTTCAAAAACAGCGAGAAGAATTTCCCCGCACCGAGATTGTCTCCGTAGGAAAAGCCTCCCGGTATCACCGCAATGTCATAATCATTCAGTTTTTTTTCCTGACGGACAAATTCATTGATGTGAACCAGTTCCGCCTTCGCGCCCGATTTTTCAATCGCATCAACGGTTTCCCTGTCGTTGTTTGTGCCGGGAGCCTTCAAAACAACCGCTCTTTTTTTCATCTCCTCCCTGCCTTCGTCTTCCTGCTCTTCGCAGCCGAAACAAACGCCGAAAAAAGCGGATGCGGTTCGAAGAAGCGGGATTTGAATTCCGGATGGAACTGAACCGCGACAAACCATGGATGATTTTTCAACTCCGCTATTTCGACAAGATTTCTTTCCGGATTAATTCCGGAGAAAATAACACCGTTTCTCTCGAAAAATTCCCTGTAATCATTGTTGAATTCATACCGATGCCGATGTCTTTCGAAAACCACCGATTTGCCGTAAGCCTCTGCTGCTTTTGTGCCAGGAATGATTTTACAGGCAAAGCCGCCGAGCCTCATTGTGCCGCCTTTATTTTCGATTTTTTTCTGCTCAGGCAGAAAAGCGATAACAGGATGGGGTGTAGCCGGGTTAAATTCCTGCGAATCCGCCTGTTTCAAACCGAACGCGCGAGCCATCTCAACCAGCGATAACTGCATGCCGAGACATATTCCGAGAAAAGGAATTTCCTTTTTCCTTGCGAGTGCGCAGATTTTCATTTTTCCCCGCGTGCCTCTTTCCCCGAAGCCGCCGGGAACGATGACTCCCGAAACACCATTTAGCTGATCGGCAAGATTTCTTTTTTCCGTATCGATGTATCTTACCCGAACCTTTACGCGGGTTGCAAGCGTTGCGTGGAAAAGAGCCTCTTTTATCGACTTGTAAGCATCTCTGACAAAAGTGTATTTCCCCGCCACAGCAATGTTCAGCACCTGCGAAAATTTTTCGCTCTTCCGCACGAGCGTTTCCCACTTTTTCAAATTCTGACGGCGGGGCAAAACGGAAAAATGCCTGAAAATCAACCTGTCAAGTTTCTCCCTATGAAGAAGCAGTGGAACTTTATAGATATTTCCCTCGCCGACATCGATTTCCTCTATGACCGCATCCTTCGGAACATCGCAGAAGAGAGCAATTTTTTCCCTTTGCCCGGAAGTCAGATGCTTTTCGGTCCTGCAAATTATTATATCGGGGTCAATTCCTATTTCCCTGAGTTTTATCGCCGAATGCTGAGTCGGTTTCGTTTTGATTTCATCCGCCGCTTTTATGTAAGGCACAAGCGAAATGTGCATATACAAAATGTTTTTTCTTTCCGTCTCGTACTTAAACTGCCTTATCGCCTCCAGAAAAGGAAGCCCCTCGATATCTCCGACGGTGCCTCCAATTTCCACAATTGCGACATCTTTGTTTCTGCCCGCTTTTTTTATTTTCGCCTTTATCAAATCCGTCAGGTGGGGAACTACCTGGACGGTTTTGCCGAGATATTCCCCTTTTCTCTCGCGTCTTATGAGTTCGTCGTAGATTTCGCCCGCCGTCACATTGGATGATTTATTCAGATTTTCGTTTAAAAACCTTTCATAATGCCCGAGGTCGAGATCAGTTTCGGCTCCGTCTTCGGTGACGAAAACTTCGCCATGCTGATAGGGGCTCATCGTGCCCGGATCGACATTCAGATAAGGGTCTATCTTCAGCATCCCGACTTTTAATCCTCTCGCCTTCAAAAGCGCGCCGACGGACGCAGATGTTATCCCTTTTCCGAGAGAGGAAACGACGCCGCCGGTCACAAAAATGTATTTTGTTTTCTTTACCATTTCAACGCTCCTTTCCAGACTTTTTTCAGAACTTCCGTTTTTTCGGCCAGCAAAGTTTTTCCGCCGTCAGTAACGCGCAAAAGTTCGTCATCCGTGACGCGTCCGATTTTGTAACAGGAAACCCCTGCGAAAAATTTTTCGAATTTATCCGCCTGCGCCGGCGGCACCTCTGCGAGAAACCGGGAATTGCTTTCCGAAAAGAGTTTCTCATTACCGTCCCCGCATTTTTTGAGACAGCTCAAATCGACCGAGGCGCCAAATCCGGAAAAACACATTTCGCTTATCGCAGCCGCAAAACCGCCATCGCTCAAATCGTGAACCGCGCGCGGAATTTTTTTCTCTATCGCCTTTTGGATTCCTAAGAGAATCCTGCGGGAAAATTCTTTTCTGAGACGCGGAACTTCGCCGCCGGCTTTTTTCAGAATTCTCGCGGCTACGGAACCGCCGAGTTCGGGATAGGTCTCTCCGACAAGATAAATTAAATTTCCCGCCTTTTTGAATCCGTTTCCGGGAATTTTCCTGACATCAGAAACCTTCGCAAGGCACGTTATAAGAAGAGTGCCGGGAATGTTTTCCCGCCGGCGCGGATTTTCCGAAATATGAAAATTGTTCAAACTGTCTTTCCCCGAGATAAACGGAATTTCCAAAGCCATTCCCGCACAACAGCATCCGCGCGCAGCCTCGACCAGAGCGCCTAAAATTCTTTCGTTGGAGACATCTGCCCAGCAGAAATTGTCCAGAAAAGCGGCTGAGGTTATATCTCCGCCGGCAGAAACTACATTTCGCGCCGCTTCCTCGCAGTTGCTCTCAGCCATAAGGAAAGGATCCCTTTTTCCGTAAAACGGATTTATCCCCAGCCCGACGGCTATGCCCTCGAATGTTTCAAAAAGAGGCCGTATCACGCAACCGTCCTGCGGAATGTCCTGCGTTTCCCCGGAAAGGGGTTTCAGGACAGAACTTCCCTGAACTTCATGGTCATACTGCCTTATAACCTCTTCCTTCGAGGCGACGTTGAAGTCGGAAAGAACCCGAAGGAGCAAATCGCCGGACTTTTTCCCGATGCGAATCTTCTTTCTCGCGGCAGCGAAAGGCGAAACGGCAATTCTTC
>JAGHAK010000158.1 GCA_021161565.1 Elusimicrobiota bacterium
CGGTGGGGGTGACAATCTTATGAAGTATCAGCCACCGAGAGGAACAAGAGACATATTCGGTGATGATGTCTGCCGGTTTGGTCGAATCGTTTCCATTTTCAGGGATGTCGTCGCGCGCTATTGTTTCGAAGAGATAAAGACGCCGATTTTCGAGGACACTTCGCTATTTGAAAGGACGATCGGAAAAGAAACCGATATTGTGAAAAAGCAGATGTATAATTTCGAAGATAAGTCCGGCAGGCCTCTCACTCTCAGACCCGAGGGCACCGCTCCGGTTGTCCGTGCTGCGATATCAAACAACCTCCTTGAAAAACTGCCAGCGAAATTTTTTTACATCGGCGAGATGTTCAGATACGAACGTCCCCAGAAGGACAGAAAAAGGCAGTTTTATCAGGCCGGAGCCGAAATTTTCGGGGAGAAATCCGCCTCCGCTGATTTGGAAGCGATAAAAATATGCCGCGAAATTTTTGATAAGTTGGAACTCAAATTTAGTCTCGAAATCAACACGATAGGATGTCAGAAGTGCCGTCCTGCCTACGAAAAAGCGCTGAAGGATTTTATTTCAGGCAGGCTTGACGGGCTCTGCTCCGACTGCAGGGAAAGATACGAAACGAATCCTCTCAGGGTTCTGGACTGCAAAAAAGAGTCCTGCCGTCAAATTCTATCGTCGGCTCCGGCGATAGACGATTATCTCTGCCCCGAATGCCGGCGGAATTTCAGCGACATAAAGTCTGCTCTTTCGGAGTCCCGGATAAACTTTACAAGAAACGAGAAACTTGTCAGGGGGTTGGATTATTATAACGGCTGCGTTTTTGAGTTTTATGTTTCCGGCGCCCGCGACGCCGTCGCGGCCGGCGGCAGGTATGACGGGCTTGTGGAATTTCTCGGGGGTCGTCCGGTGCCCGCCTGCGGTTTCGCTATCGGAATAGACAGGGTTATGCCTTTGGTGTCGCCGGTTGGCAAAACCGACAAATATATTGTCATCTCCGCCGGCACGGAAAAAAGAGAAGCGGAGAAAATTGCGGAAAGAATAAGGGCGGCGGGCAAACCCGCTTTTGTGGCGGGAAAGAAACTGTCTGCCGCGCTGAAATTCGCTTCTTCCAGAGGGTTCAAATACGCCGTCATTGCGGGCGAGGAAGAATTGAGGGAAAACAGCGTTTCCGTAAGGAATCTTTCCGAGGGCAGGCAGGAAAAATTTTCAAAGGAGGACTTTTTTAATTCCCTATGATTTCTCACTTTGTAAAAGGTTTCAGATGTCTCAGATGTGGGCAGGAGTTCTCGTTGAAGCAGGCAGAGTATCAGTGTCCTGAATGCTCTGGGAATTTGGAAGTTGTATATGATTACAAAAGAATAACGAGCGTTGTAGAGCGGATTAAAAACTCGAGCAGAAGAGATATCTACAAATATCTGCCGCTTTTGCCTTTTTCCGACGAAAAACTGACGCCACCTCTTATTGTGGGCGGAACACCTCTTGTAAGAAGCGAAAAATTTTCGGATATTTTCAAAATAGAACTTTTTTTCAAAGACGACACAAGAAATCCGTCCGCATCCTTCAAGGACAGAGCAGGCGCCGTCGCTCTGACAATGGCAAGGGAACTTATGAAAGACAAAGTTTCCTGCGCATCGACCGGGAATGCAGGTTCTTCATTCGCCTGCCTCAGCGCGAGTGTTGGAATGGATTGCGTTATTTTTGTTCCTGAGAAAGCCCCTGTCGCGAAAATCGCGCAGCTGCTTCTGTTCGGAGCGAAGGTTTTTGCCGTGAGGGGGACTTATGATGACGCTTTTGATCTGTGCCAGAAGGTTTCGCGGGAGTTGAATATTTTCAACAGAAGCACAGGGCTGAATCCCTGGACGAGAGAAGGGAAAAAAACTGTTTCTTTCGAAATTGCAGACGATTTCGGATGGGAAGTCCCCGATTATGTTTTTGTTCCTGTGGGCGACGGCAACATTATTAGCGGCGTATGGAAAGGATTCAGGGAACTGTTTTATGTGGGTCTGACAAAAGAAATCCCGAAAATTGTTGCTGTTCAGTCCCGTCTTTCGAATTCGGTCTACAAGACGCTCGAAAAATACAAAGGCAAAGTTTCTCCTGAAGAAATTGTTATCGAAAAAGTCAACGCAACCACTATCGCCGATTCAATTAGCGTGGACCTGCCGCGCGACGGTCTTGCCGCGGTGCGTTCCGTAAAAGAAACCGGCGGTTTCGCCGTTGAGGTTTCGGACGAGGACATTCTTTCCGCAATAAAGGAAATTTCCTCGAACACCGGAATTTTTCCTGAGCCTGCCGGAGCGACTTCTTTTGCGGGAATAAAAAAAGCGTGCGAGGAGGGAAGGATACCGCCGAAAAGCAGGGTTGTTTTGCTTGTGACAGGCAGTGGCTTGAAGGATATTCAGGCGGCTTTGAAAATAGCGGGGAAACCCGTTTCGGTTTCGAAAGACCCCGCTGAATCGATTGAAATTTTGAAAAAAGGGTAGAAAATGAACATAAAAAAATCGGACAGACTGTCAAAACTTCCGCCTTATCTTTTTGCCGAAATCGACAGGAAAAAGGCGGGACTGATTAAGGAAGGAAAGGACATAATTTCTTTTGGTGTGGGCGATCCCGACATTCCAACGCCTGTTGAAATTGTCGAGGAAATGAAAAAATCGGTCGAAATTCCAGCGTTTCACCAATATCCGTTCGGCAGGGGACTGTCTGCGTTCCGCGAGGCGGTCGCCGAATGGTACCTGAACAGATTCGGCGTAAAACTTGACCCAGAAAAAGAGGTTCACGCCCTTATTGGATCGAAAGAGGGAATCGGTCATCTGCCGATTGGACTTATCGACCCTGGCGATGTTGTGCTTGTTCCTTCTCCCAGCTATCCTGTTTACGGCGGCGGAACGACTTTGGCAGGCGGCGAAGTTTATTATATGCCTCTAAAGGAAGAAAATGGTTTTCTGCCCGATATTGGTTCTATTCCTGAAAAAATGAGGCAGATGGCGAAACTTATGTTCATAAATTATCCGAATAATCCGACAGGCGCAGTTGCGGATAAAAGTTTTTATAAAAGGGTCATTGAGTTCGCGGCAGAAAACGAAATCGTCGTTGCTTCTGACAACGCCTATTCTGAAATTTTTTATGAGGAAAAACCGATGAGTTTTCTCGAGGTTGAGGGCGCGCGTGAGGTCGGAGTTGAATTTCATTCTCTGTCGAAAACATTTAATATGACAGGCTGGCGAATCGGTTTTGTCGTTGGAAATTCCGAGGTCGTGAAAATTATTTCGGATGTCAAGGATAACTATGACTCCGGGGTTTTTTCGGCAATTCAGAACACCGGGATTTTCGCCCTCAAAAACTATGAAAAGTTTGTGGAAAAAAATGTGAAAATCTGGAAAAGAAGGCGGGATGTTCTCTGCGAGGGCTTAAGAAGATGCGGTTTTGAAGTGAAAGTTCCAAAAGCGACTTTTTATGTGTGGATGAAGGTTCCTGACGGCTTTTCTTCGTCCGAGTTTTGCGAAAAACTTCTTCTTAAGGCGGCGATTGTTGCTACGCCCGGAAGCGGTTTCGGTTCCGCGGGCGAGGGTTACGTGAGATTTGCGTTTACAATTTCAGAAGAAAGGATCGAAGAAGCAATTGAAAGAATGAGAAAAATTAAAAATTAAAAATTAAAAATGA